>NSHR01000034.1 GCA_002737115.1 Gemmatimonadota bacterium
CTGCGGGCGCGCTACGAACCAACGCCGCATGTGTCCACGCATGGCGCGCTGCTGCGCGAGCAAATGCTGGTGCCGCTCCTGCTCGATGGGCCCGTGACGCATCTGCCGCAACGCACGACCGACGTGGCGCCCAGCGCGTTGGATCTGCTGGGTGTGACCTCCGACATCCCCTTCGACGGCCGGTCGTTCCTGCGCTAACCGGCTGAAGAGCGAAGAGGCTATTCCGTGCGGTTACGACTCCGCTCGGTATCGAACCCTTCGGGGTAACGCTTGCGCAGCTTGTCGATGTTGCGTTGCGCGATGTCGTCCATGCTGAGCCCAAGCACGGTGGCGAAGGCGCCGATGTACCACAGGCAATCGCCCAGCTCTTTCGCCAGCGCGTCCTGATCGAGCGGCGTGGCATGAAAGAGATGCTTCTTGATCACCTCGGCCACTTCGCCGGCTTCACCGGTCAGGCCAAGCGCGGCATTCGCCAGCTGCTGCTCGTGCGTGCGGTCGCGCCCGAGGGTGCGGGCGGCGAGTTCCTGATACTCGTCGAGGGTCATGGCGATCGTGGGTTGAGGACCCTCGAAAGCTAATGACCCTCGATGAGGCGCACCTGGTGGGACTAGAAGCCAGCGACGTTCAGACGGCCACCGGTGAGCGTCTTGCCGGACAACGAGGCGGTCGGCGTCGCCGCGTTCAGAATCGCAGCCTTGATCTGCGCCGCCGTAGCTAAGGGATTGGCCGCCTTGTACATCGCCACGGCGCCGCTCACATGCGGCGTGGCCATCGAGGTGCCGTTATAGCTGGCGTAGCCGGCCGCGACCTTGCCCTTCGATGAGACCGGGACCGTGGACCAGATACCGCTGCCGGGGGCGCCGATGTCGATCGTGGTGGCGCCGAAGTTCGAGAAGGAGCTGATGCCGCCCGTGCTGGTGATCGAGGCCACGGAGATGACGTTATCCTGCGGATAGTTCGCGGGGTAGCACGCGCTGATGTTGCAATCGAGCGTGCTGTTGCCGGCGGCCGCCACGAACAGAATGCCGGCCGTGTTGGCGCGCGTGATGGCGTCGGCGAGTGCCTGCGAGAAGCCACCGCCGCCCCACGAATTGCTCGTGGCGGCGATGTTGAGCCCCTGCCGCGTCTTGAGGTTGGTGAAATAATCCACCGCCTTCACCGCGTTGGCGGTCGTTCCACCGGTGCTGCCCAGGAACTTGGCGTTCATGAGCTTGACGCTCCAGCAGACACCAGCCACGCCAGTACCGTTCGCGCCCACGCCACCGATCGTGCCGGCGACATGCGTGCCGTGATCGTCGCCGACGCCGTCGAAGACAGTGCTGTTGTTGCCCGCGAAGTCCCAGCCGTAGATGTCGTCCACCAGCCCGTTACCGTCGTCATCGACGCCAGCCCGACCGGCAGCTTCGATCGGGTTCTTCGCCGCGTTCGCGGCGAGATCGGGGTGCGTGTACATGTAGCCTTCATCGATGATGCCGATGTACACCGCGCCGCAGTTCTGCTTGTTGTTGGTCCAAGCCGTCACCGCGCCGCTGCCGTTACCCGCGGCCATACCCCAGAGGGAATTGTTGGTGTAGTACGTGTCGTTCGATGTGGCGTCCGTGGTGTACACCCAGTTCGGCTCCGCGTACTCCACGTCCGCGTGCGCTTTGAGCGAGGCGATCGCATCCGGCACATTCATCGACGTGCGTAGCACCGTGATCCCTTCACTGTCGCCGCGGCCGCGCATCGCGGCCGTGACGATCTTCTCTCCAACCTGCGCATTGGCCAAGCGCATGATCTCGCCGCGCGACGCACTCGAGGCACCCGGTCGGAATCGGACGATCACTTCACCGGGCACAAACTCCGGGCCGCGCGCCACCGCGGCCTGGGGTGCCGCGGCCAGCGCGGGATCAGCGGGGGAGGTGAGCGATGTCTGCTCGGGCGAACAGGCAGCCAGCGCCGTGGCGGCCGCCAGCGAGGACAAACGAAGAACGAACGGGGACACCTTCATGGACACAACTCCGGCGCTGGGTGACAAGAGCGACGCGGTACACCGCGAGACTACGGGAGCATCGAACGGACGCAGTGAACGGTCAACAGTGGATTTCGCAACTGTGATAGCAGCGGCTGCACTCCGCCGTAGTCCGCCTGAAGAATGTGCCAGCGCGTGACGGGACACGGTTTCCGTTCCTGCATGTCGTACCGCTCGCCGGCCAACGACCCCGTGGCGGTTCCCGGCGCCAGGATCGCGGCCGCCACGCGCCAGACAAGGGTTTCCCCACCCGTGTCGGGGCAAACGCACTAGATTTCCCTGCATGCCGTGGCTCCGCCTGTCCCTCGTACTCTCGCTCCGAGCGATCACCAACCCGTTGCTGGCCATCGATTTGCTGCGCGTGGCGTGGCGATTCCGGCACCGGCATTGGTTCCGGCGGTTTCCATTCCTGCCGCTGCCGGCCACCAACTACGTGAAGTGGCGCATGTATACAGCCTATGGGGACGAAGCCGCGATTCCGCCGGCCGACGACGTGATCGCCTTCGCCCGCTGGGTGGGACGCCAGCCGTAATGGGTAGCGGCGGCGCGGTGGGCCGCCACACGACCACGGCCGAGCGTACGCAGCGCCTGAAGGCGCAGGCCTTCGGCTTGGGGTTCGACCTGGTGGGGATCACCACGCTGGGCGAGCCCGCGACCCGCACCGCCTTCGACACCTGGCTCGACGCTGGGCTGCACGGAGACATGGCCTATCTCGCCGGCGATGGCGCCGCATTGCGCCGGGACAGCCGACGCCCACATGCCGGGGCCACCCACGCCATCGTGCTGGCCACACAGTACGGCGGACGCGAGCCCAGCGGCCCGGTGGCGCGCTATGCGCGCGGCGACGACTACCACGAGCTGCTGCGCGAGCGTACGCGAGCGTTGCACCACTGGCTGGAGGCCGAACTGTGCCGACCGGTGAACGCGCGGCCCTACGTCGATAGCGGCCCCGTGCTGGAACGGGACCTCGCGCAACGCGCGGGGCTGGGATGGTTTGGCAAGAACACGATGCTGATCAATCCGAAGGCGGGGTCGTTCTTCTTTCTGTCGTCGCTCTTGCTGGAGCTGGGTGCCGACGTCGCCCTCGACGTGGACGATCCCTTCGAGGCCGATCGCTGCGGGAGCTGCACGCGCTGTCTCGACGCCTGTCCGACGCAGGCCTTTACGGGCCCGCGCGTGCTCGACGCCACGCAGTGTATCAGCTACCTCACGATCGAACTGCGCGGGGCGATTCCGGAGTCGCTGCGCGAGAAGATCGGCGGGCTGCTGTACGGCTGCGATATCTGTCAGGACGTGTGTCCGTGGAACGTGTCGTTCACGACCTCGCTGCGTGAGGAGGCGTTCCGTCCGCGGGAGATGTTTCTCGATGCGGGATCACGTGAGGGCACGCGGGCATTGGCGCGCGAGATCTTGATGATGGACGCCGCGGCCTACGCGGCCGCGTTCAAGGGCAGTGCGATCAAGCGCGCCAAGCTGTGGATGCTGAAGCGGAACGCGTGTGTGGTGCTGGGAAATGTGGGCACGCACCAGGATCTCACGGTGCTCGAGGTGATGCTGCGGCACGAGCATGAGGTCGTGCGCGAGCATGCGTCGTGGGCAGTTGCCAGAATCACACGACTCGCGCAGCAGTAGGCGTCATGCAGTAACTGCAGGGATCATCCCCGCAGCACGTCCAAAAACGCGGCGCCGTAGCGCTCGAGTTTGGCCTCACCAACACCAGGCACCTGCAGCAGCTCACGGGAACTGCCCGGCCGGCGGGCGACCATCTCCAGCAACACCTTGTCGCCGAACACGATGTACGCCGGCACGCCAGCCTCGTCGGCTAGTTCGCGCCGCACCACGCGCAGCCGTTCGAACAGCGCCTTATCGTCGTCGTCCAACATCGCGGCGTCGGGACCGCGCGACGTGCGCCCGCCCGGGCCCGCGCTCACGGCGGCACGGCGACCGCGCGACGTCCCCACCTGCGATGCCACCAGCTCGGCGATACGCTCGTCGGTCTTATGCCCCGTGCACACGTCGCACGAGCCTCCGCACGGCTCGATGACTTCGTCGAAGTGCGCCACCAGCGCCTGATGCCGGCAGCGCGACCGCTCCACGAGATCGAACAGCGCCACCGTGGCGAGCCGCGTGCGTTCGCGCACGCTGTCGTCATCGAGATTATCCAGAAAGCGCTCGTGCAGCTTCACGTCGGCCCATGAGTAGAACATCACGCAATCACTTGGCACGCCGTCGCGACCGGCGCGACCGATTTCCTGATACCACGACTCGATGTCCTTCGGCATGTCGCGATGAATCACGAAGCGCACGTTGGACTTGTCGATGCCCATGCCGAACGCCACCGTCGCCACGATCACGTCGATGTCATCGCGCTGAAAGGCTTCCTGATTGCGCGCCCGCACGTCGGGCTCGAGACCGGCGTGATACGGCAGGGCACGAATGCCCTGTGCCGACAGGAACTCCGCCGTCTGATCCACGCCTTTTCGGCTCTGGCAGTACACGATGCCGCTTTCGCCATCACGCGCGCGAATGAGTGCCAGCATTTCGGCGCGCGTATTTCCGCCCTGCCCTTTCTTACGCGTCGCGATTTGCAGATTGGGTCGAAAGAACGAGCCCTTGAAGCCAGCTGGCTTGCGCATGCCGAGCTGCTTGAGAATGTCCAGCGCAACGCGGCGGGTGGCGGTCGCCGTGAGGGCGAGCACCGGAACATCGAGCTGCTCCTTGAGCCCCTGCAAGCGACGATACGAGGGGCGGAAATCATGCCCCCACTGGCTGATGCAGTGCGCTTCGTCCACCACCAACAGCGAGATGGGGCAGTCGCGCACGAAATCGCCGAGGTACCCGTCGAGCGCTTCGGGAGCGAGGAACACCAGCTCGTATTCGCCGGCACGGAACGCGTCCATGCGCGCGCGTCGCTCGTCGAAGTCCAGCGTGGAATTGATGGCGGTGACCTTGAAGCCGAGACCCGCCACCGCGTCGACCTGGTCCTTCATGAGCGAGATCAGCGGCGAGATCACGAGCACTGTGCCGTCGAGCAGTCGCGCCGGCAGCTGGTAGGTGAGCGACTTGCCCGCGCCCGTGGGCATCAGGGCAATGCAATCCTTACCGGCCAATACGGCGTCGATGACTTCGCGCTGCCCGGGCCGGAACTCGTCGAACCCGAAGACGTCGCGGAGGACGGCTTCGGGTGTGCGTGACGTGGCAGTCTGTTTGTGGGGCAAGGCGATACGTGTGATCGGTGCGCGAGGGCCGGTGCTCTTCACAACTTAACGGCACGACCCCCACGGCAGGCAGAGGAATGGTGCACGGGAAGCAGCACCCGCTGCCGAGCCGACCCCGATGTTAGGAAAGCCCGCACACCCCGTAGGTGGCGACGGCGACCGGGCACATCATCCGTGCGGCGCCACCACCACCTTACCCACCACGCGCCGGTCCAGCATCGCCCGCAGGGCGGCGGCGCTCTGGTCCAACGAATACCGCGCACTGACCACCGGCGTGATCGTACCGTCGCTCGCCCACACCATCAGTTGTGCGAGGTGGCGCGCGTTCGCGGCGGGCTCGCGTTGCTCGAACGATCCCCAAAACACACCCACGATGGAGGCGCCTTTTAACAGCGGCAGGTTGAACGGCAACGCGGGGATGGCACCGCCCGCGAAGCCGACCACCAGATAGCGCCCACCCCAGGCAATACTGCGAAAGGCGGGTTCGGCGAGGTCACTACCCACCGGATCACAGATCACATTCGGGCCGAGGCCGTTGGTCAGCGCCTTGAGCCGATCGCGCAGCGATTCCGCGCTGTAATTGATGACGTCGTCGGCCCCGTGCGTGCGGCACAGCGCCAGCTTTTCGTCGGTACTGGCGGCGGCGATCACGCGCGCGCCCAGTGCCTTACCGATCATGACCGCGGCGAGCCCTACGCCGCCGGAGGCGCCCAACACCAGCAGCGTCTCGCCGCGGGCGAGCTGTGCGCGATCGGTCAGCGCGTGCATCGCGGTGCCGTACGCGAGCGGCAGCGTGGCCGCGATGTCGAACGACAGCGCGTCGGGGATCGGCGTGACGGCCGACGCCGGTGCGCACAGGCGCTCGGCAAAGGCGCCCGTTCGTGTAAAGGCCACCACCCGCTGTCCGACGTGCAGGTGGGTAACACCCGACCCCACCTCGATGATCACGCCGGCGGCTTCTCCTCCGGGTGTGAATGGCAGCGGCGGACGCACCTGATACTGCCCCATCACCATCAGCGCATCAGGGAAGTTCACGCCGGCGGCGTGCACCGCAATGACGACGTGACCAGCCTCGGCCACCGGGTCCGCCACGGTTTCCACCGTGAGTGTTTCAGGCTGATCGAAGGCCCGACAGATGACAGTACGCATGCGACTTAGCTGGTTGAGGTCGGAGAGGCTGACCGACGCAGCCCCTCGAGCGCGTGTTGGCGGTGTCCGTCACAATGCGTCGCGGTAGAGTGCCAGTGCCTGCTCGTAGCTCACGTCGCGCGGATTATTCACCAGGAGCCGCTGCACCGTCATGGCATCGGTCGCGAGCCCGGGCAGGTCGGCTTCAATTACACCCAATTCGCCCAGCGTGCGCTCGAGCCCGAGTTCGCCCACGATGATAGCCATCGCATCGATGAACGCGCGGCCGCTGGCACTCCGGTGCCACGTGCGCTCCGTGGCACGCACGGCGTCGGCCAGTTCGGCGTACATCGCGTCCGCTTCGGCGAGGTTGAACTCGAGCACCGGCAGCAGCACCAAGGCATTACTGAGTCCATGCGGGACATGGAACTGTCCGCTAATGGGAGAGGCCAGCGCGTTTACCGCGCCGACGGGCGCGTTGGCGAAGGCCATCCCGGCCAGCATGGAGCCCTGCAGCATCGCGCGACGCGCCTCCAGATTGCTGCCGTCTTCGATCGCCGCAACGATATGATCGGAGAGCAACCGGAGCGCGCGCATGGCGAGCGTATCGGAGAGCACGTTCTTGGCATGACGGCTGGTGTACGCTTCGATGGCGTGCACCATCGCATCGATACCGGTCATTGCCGTCACGCGCGCCGGAAGCCCAAGGGTGAGCGTGGCGTCGAGCACCGCGACGTCGGCATACAAACGTCGTGAGACCACGCCCTGTTTTTCGCCGTTCGGCATCGTCACGATCGCGATCGGCGTCACTTCGGAACCGGTGCCCGCCGTCGTCGGCACCTGAATCAGCGGCCAGCGTACGCCCACCGCACGGCCAACCCCGAACAGCGCGTCGAGCGTCTCACCGGAGCGCGACAGGAGGGCGACAAGCTTGGCGACATCGAGCGAACTGCCGCCGCCGAATCCGATCACGCCGTCGGCGCCTGTCGCCAGCGCCACCGCTACCGCAGCCTCCACGCACGACGCGGGCGGATCGGCCAAGACATCGGAAAAGACCATGACATCGAGGCCCAGCGTGCGCAGCCGCGCGAGCATCGGCTCGAGCAGCCCCGCCTCCACAATGCCGCGATCGGTGACCACGAGGGGGCGGCTGACACCGAACTCGCGCAGCAGATCACCCAGTCGCTCACTCTCGCCGTCGGCGCAGATCACCCGCGGCGGCGTTTCGAAGCTGAAGTTGGACATGCTCAAGGGTAGCGGCCCATGACGAGACGAGTAACCCACGGCATGACCATCAGGGCATGCGCGGCCAGGGCACGCACGACGCGGCCACGTTGAGCGTTTACTTCCGGATCGGCAACAGTTCCGAGACCGCCGATCCATCCTTGCGCGGGTCCGACGCGCCGGAGTTGATCCCCGTGGTGTAGTTGCGCATCACTGCCTGACCGGCGCCCATGCGCGTGCTTGAGTAGTCGCCGCGCATCACGATCTTGTGGCCCATGGCGGCCAGTGCCTTGAGCACGCCGTCGGGAATGCGCGACTCGAAGTTCACGTCGCATCCCGGGAATGTCTCCTTCGAGAAGCGCGGGGCATCGAGCGCGCCCTGAATGTTCATGCCGAAGTCGGCGATGTTCGACACGAACTGCGCGTGGGCCTGCGCCTGATTCCATCCACCCATGATGCCGAACGCAACGCGCGTGTCGCCCTTTTCCATGAACGCTGGAATGATCGTGTGCAGCGGACGCTTCCGTCCGGCGAGTACGTTCGCGCTGGCGGGATCGAAGGAGAAGCCAGCGCCACGGTTGTGCCACACAAACCCGGCATCTGCCACCGCGATACCAGCGCCAAAGCCAACCGACGAGTAATTACTCTGAATCAGGGAGATCATGTTCCCCTCCTGGTCCACCGCACTCAGGTACGTCGTGCCGTTGTCGGTCCCGCTCGGCGTGCCGGCGTCAGGGCTGCAGGTGGCCTTCGACGCATTGACCAGCTTCGCGCGTTCGGCCGCATAGGCCTTCGAGCGCATCGCATCCACTGGAATCTTCACGAAGCGCGGATCGCTGTCGTACCGCTGCATATCGGCGTACGCGAGCTTCTTCGCTTCGATCATGTGATGCAGCGCCGGCACCGAGTTGTGGCCCATCGCGGCCAGCGGAAACGTCTCCATAATGTTGAGCATCTCGAGCGCGGCGATACCTTGCCCGTTGGGCGGCAATTCATACACGGTCCAACCGCGATACGTGGTCGAGATGGGCTCGACCCATTCGCTGTCGAACTCGGCGAGATCAGCGGCCGTCATCGTACCGCCATGCGTCTTGCTGCTGGACAACAGCTTGGCCGCCACGGCGCCTTTGTAGAAGGCGGCGGCACCACCGGTGGCAATCTGACGATACGTCTGGGCCAACTCAGGATTCCGGAACAGCTCGCCAGCCTGCGGGAGACGCCCACCGGGCAGGAACGTCTTCGTGGTCGCCGCATCTTCACGCAGCACCTTCTCGCTGTCCTTCCAGTAGACGCTCACCACTTCACCCACCGGAAAGCCGGCCTCGGCGTAGGCGATCGACGGCGCCAGCACGTCGGCGAAGCGCTGCTTTCCAAAACGGGCGAGCAACTTCTCCCAGCCGTTCACCGCGCCCGGTACCGTAGCCGCATCGATCCCGCGCCCCGGCATGGTGGTGCGGCCCTTGGCGCGCAGATGCTCGACGGTGAGCCCCTTGGGCGCCCATCCGGAGGCATTCAGTCCGTACAGCTTGCCCGACTTGGCTTCGTAGATGATCGCGAACAGATCACCGCCAATGCCGTCGTTCATCGGCGCGACGAGTCCCATCATGGCGTTCATGGCCACCGCCGCGTCGATCGCATTGCCACCGCGCTCGAGAATGGACGCGCCAACCTGCGAGGCCAGTACGCTCTCGCTGGCGACGACGCCCTGCTTGGACGTCACCATGGATCGCGACTGTGAGCGATCCTGGGCCCCGACCAGCGACGGGGCGAACACCGGTGCAAGCACGGTGGCGAGAGCGGCAACACGGAACGTCAAACGAGCAATCATCCTGCAACTCCGAGAATGGAGGACGGGTTCGGAACCGGCGACGATGTGGAATATGCGGTCACGGCGTAGCGCGGCGCAGCGGTGGATCCACCACGACCGCCCGGATTTGATGACACCGTCTCCACCGGAGGTCGCGGCCGACGGCCAGCGCGCCGTAGCGCACCTCCGGTCCCGCCTCCACTTACGCGGTACCCTCAACTAGTATCCATCTCATGAGGGTGAGCCGACACATCGCCGCGATCGCGCTTTTCGGAGTGCAGCTGCTGCAGGGAGTACTCCCCGCGGCCGGTGCGGTGTGCGAACGCGAGGCGGCGGCGCCTCCGACCCCCGCGCTCGTGCGCGCCGCACAGCCCCCAGCGGCCACCGGCTCGCATCACCACCACGATGCCGCGCCCCCCCACGAATCGGCGCCCGCCGAGCATCCGCAGGCGCCAACGGCCTGTTCCATGGCCATGGCCTGCACCGTGGTTGGCGTGCTGAGTCCGGCGGTCGTGGTCTCGATCGTCGACGTCGCCATCGATGTGCATCGTCCCGTACATGCGGCCGACTGGCCCGTGTCGCTCGACCTCGCCCCCGAGCCCCCGCCGCCGCGAGGCTGAGCATCGGGCTCTCCGGTCTCTCCGGATGGAGCCGTCTCAACGTCCTCGCCGTGGATGTCCGCCCGCGCGCTGTGCGCGGGGCGCCGGCATTCGCCATTTGGTGCGCTGCCCGGCGGCGCACCGCTCGCCCCTGTCCTTCCCATGAATCTGTTTTCGAACCCCGCACGCCTCGACGCGTCGCGTTCTGGCATGGCCAGACTGCTCGTGGCCGCGATCACCGTGGCCGCGATCATCGTCGCCGCCCCCGTCTCGTCGCTCTCGGCGCAAACCGACTACTACAACACCGATGCCGGACGCCCCGTCCGCATTGAAGACGCCTATGCCATCGAACGACGCGCGGTCGAGTTGCAGCTCGCGCCATTTCGTCTCGAGCGTGCCCGCGGCGGCAGCTACCGCTGGGGCATGGAACCCGAGTTCGCCGTCGGCCTGTTCCCACGCACTCAAGTGGAGATCGGATTTCCGATCGCGCACATGGAGGGCGTGGCCGGGACGCGTCGTACCGCTCTCGGCGGCATCGACGCCTCGGTGCTTTACAACTTGAACGCCGAGACACGCCTACCCGCGCTCGCGATCGTGGCTGACGTGTTGCTCCCGGTCGGCCCGATGGCGCCCGACAAGGCGTATCCCTCGTTCAAGGCGATCGCCACGAAAACATTGTCGTGGGCCCGGTTTCACGTGAACGGACAAATGACCATCGGCGATGCCCCGCGCGTTGCCGCCGCCAACAGCGAAACGACCGCGTCGGCCGAACTGTCACGATGGCTGGTCGGCGTGGCGGTGGATCGCACGCTGCCGTTGCGTTCGCTCCTGCTGACCGCCGAGATCGTGACGTCGCAGCCCCTCGATGCGACCGAACCACAGGCCTGGGACGTGGCCGGTGGCACGCGCTACCAACTGAGCCCACGCCTCGCCGTCGATGGCGGCGGTGGCTACCGCATATCGGGCGCCGATGCTGGCTGGTTCGTCACCGCCGGCGGCGCCGTGTCGCTTGGACTCCCTTGGTCTTCCCGCCGCTAACTACGAGCCGATCCCATGATCTCTATTCGTCTGGCGCGCGGTCTCGTGACCGCCGCGCTCACGCTCGCCGCCTTCGCCACGCCGCGCGTCGCGCAGGCCCAGTGGACCACCACGTACGAACAGTTCTATCTCCAGGCCTCGCACAACTGGACGTTTCGCAACCAGTACGCATCGGCCGATCGACTGTTCAATGCCTTCGACTACGGCCACGCGATTCTGTACGAAACGCTCTGGACCAAGCCCAACGCACCCGCGTCGCGGCTCGAGGTAAAGGAATTCGACTATCTCACTAAGACCGTACTGGTCAAACCGCCACGCCTCCCGCTCGAGGAGGCCGCCATCGAGCCCAAGTACGCGCAGCTCGCGCCGGAAGCCAAGGTGATGTTCGACTGGGCGCATTTGTTGCACCGGCAACTGTACGATGTGCTGGCCGACGAACGCCTGAACGACGCGCAGCGCGACCGCGAAGCCCAGCGCATCATCGTGTACTACCGCAGCCGCCCCGACCTGGCATTCAGCTCGAAGCCCAAGACGATGGCGCTGATGCAAGAGCAGTCGTACTCCCTCGCCTTCCGCAAGAAGTATCCGAAGTTCAACGGACTCATCTGGGGCTATCACTGGCTACAGGTCGGGCTGTACGAACCGCTGCTGGTTGGCAAAACCGTGGCCGCGAAGCAGGCTGGTGTTCGCGCCACGGTTGCCCGGTTCTGGCAGATGGTGGATGGGGCGCCGACGGCACTGCCGTACCAGATGCCGATGACGGCGACGGTGGCGCCCGCGTTCGCCGCGCGGTTTCCAGAGGCCGCGATCATCTTCGACAACCTGCACTCCATGCATGACGTGGTCTCGGACATTCTGAGTAACGACGCCGTGCCTCGTGACCGCAAGCGCACCGAGATCCTGCGCGCCGCGCGCCTGTATCGCGACGACACGTCGTACGTGATGCCGGTGGCGGCGTGGCTCGCGATGTCGAACCATATGGGCATCGAGAACATGGGCGGGCCATCGGCGGGATTCCTGCCCACGCTCCCCACGCCCACGGTGACCTCTGGTGCTGTGATGACGCACGACTGGGAGACCGGTGCCATGAAGGGCTTCACGTATGGCTCGGCAGCGTCCGGAGTCGCTGCCGGTGGTGAGCACGCGGGTCACGACATGGCCGCCATGGCCGCCATGGCCATGCCAACGACCGTGCCGTCAACGACACCCGCAGCCAACGACAGCGCCGACGTGGCCGCGCTGGTGCACCGTTTCCACGACGCGCTCGAACAGGGCGACAGTGTCGCGGCGATCGGTCTCCTCGCGGACGACGCGGAGATTCTGGAGAGTGGGTCGGTGGAAACGGTGGCGGACTACCGCGCGCATCACCTGCCCGCCGACATCGCGCTCGCGAAGGCGATCAAGAGCACACGGGCGCCCCTCCGCGTGCTCGTACAGGGCGACCTCGCCACCAGCACCTCCACGTCGACAACCAAGGGCACGTTCCGTGACCGCGCCATCGACTCGGCCGGCGCTGAACTCATCGTGGCCCGACGGACGTCGCAAGGGTGGCGGATCTCAGCCATTCACTGGTCGTCACGGCGACGCAACTGAGTCCCGGGGCCGCATTCGCGGGACCGCATTCGGCCAATTTCCCCGCTAGCACCTCCTTCTCGTATGGCCGACCGGTTAGGTTCCGTGAGAAGTTCTTTTTTGACGCCCATCATCGAAGGTTTTGCCCATGCCGGACGTGCTGCAGGAATTTTCCTTCGTTGACCGTGGTCGGACGTTTCAGTGTCGTGTCGCCGCGTCGCGCGTAACGGGACCGGATCCGTGGTGGTGGTTCGAGGTGTCCACCGAACAGCACCAGCGTCACGCGCCGTTCCGCGCCGACCCCGATGACACGTACGACGTCGTCCAGCAGCGCATGGTGGCCTACTACGACAATTTGCTTGAGCGTCGTGCTGCCCCGGTGGTCAAGAAGTGGAGCCGCCCGGCACCACAGGCCGCTGCCACCAGTGACGAAGGCTCGGACGTGATCGAGATGGACGCCGAGACGGAAGAAGTCGTGGCCGAGATCGAGGGCGAGATCGCGGAACTCCCGGCTGAAGACGAGGAAGCCACAGCGGCCTGAGTTGTCCCTAGCTCTGGACGCCCCGACCGCGCGGCACGAGATTCAGGGATGGATTGTCGATCGACACTCCGCCCCCTGCCCCCGTCCCGCCTGGTCCTATGCCGATTACGCTCAAGGTCAACGGCACACCGCGCACGCTCGACGTGCCTGCCGACATGCCCCTCTTGTGGGCGCTCCGCGATGAACTTGATCTCAAAGGCACCAAGTTCGGGTGTGGCATAGCCCGTTGCGGCGCCTGCACGGTGCATGTGAACGGCGTCGCGACGCGCTCCTGCAACACGCCGGTCTCTCGCGTCGCGACGGCCGACATCACGACCATTGAAGGGCTGTCCCCCGATGGTCTGCATGCGGTGCAGCAGGCGTGGGAAGAACTCGACGTGCCACAGTGCGGCTACTGTCAGGCCGGCCAGATGATGGGTGCCGCCGCGCTGCTGGCGAAGACGCCGAAACCGACCGACGCCGAGATCGACACGGCGCTCAACACGAATCTCTGCCGCTGCGCCACGTACATCCGCATTCGCAACGCGGTGCACCGCGCCGCCGAGATTAAGTCGGGCGCGAAGCCGGCCGTGGGTGGATCGACTCCGTCGAAGAACGGCTCCCCTGACAACCGCTGAGGCCACGACGATGACGACCCAATCCGACATGCCGGGCGTAAGCCGCCGTGGCTTTTTGCGCGCCACCGCGCTCGCCGGCGGTGGCATTCTGCTGGCCAGCTACGCTGAGCCGCTCGAGGCACTCGAGCGCCTGGGATTACACACGGGTTTGCCGCCGATGGCCGATCCGATGCTCAGTGCCTTCGTGCGCATCACGCCCGACGGCATTGTCACCATCACCGCGAAGAATCCCGAAATCGGTCAGGGCATCAAGACGATGCTGCCCATGCTGATCGCCGAGGAGCTCGACGTGGACTGGGCGAACGTGCGCGTGGAGCAGGCCGACTTCGACCCCACCAAGTATCAGGCGCAGATCGCCGGTGGCAGCACCGCGACGCCCACCAACTGGCTGCCGCAGCGCCGGGTCGGTGCCGCCGCGCGCGCCATGCTGGTGTCGGCCGCCGCAGCGCAATGGAACGTGCCCGCCGCCGAACTGGAAACCGAGAAGGGCGTCGTGCATCACCGCGCCTCGAAGCGGTCGGCCACGTATGGCTCGCTGGCCAGCGCCGCGGTGTCGGTGACGCCGCCCGATCTGGCCACGGTGCCACTCAAGGACCCCAAGAAGTTCACCATCATCGGCACGCGCACGAAGACCGTCGGACTGCGCGATATCCTGATGGGCAAGCCGATGTTCGGCATCGATGTCACGGTGCCCAACATGCACTATGCCACGTTCGTGAAGAGCCCCGTGTTCGCCGCCAAGGTGGCGAGTGCGAACCTCGACGCGATCAAGGCGATGCCGGGCGTCACGCACGCGTTTGTGGTGGAAGGCACGACGAATCTGCAGGGGCTCATGCCCGGCGTTGCCATCATCGGCAAGAACTGGTGGATGGTGCAGCAGGCACGGAAGAAGCTCGTGGTCGAATGGGCCGCCCACCCCACGTCACAGCAGTCAAGTGCGGGCTTTGCGGCCAAGGCGGCTGAGTTCTTCGCGGGCACGCCGCAGCGCACGATTCGCAACGATGGGGATTTCGACGCGGCCATCAAGGGCGCGGCCAAGGTCCTGAAGGCGGAGTACAGCTATCCGTTCATCTCGCACGCGCCGCTCGAGCCGCAGGGGTGCACCGCGCATGTCACGGCCGACAAATGTGAGCTCTGGACCACATCGCAGACGCCGCAAGGTGGACGCGCGCTCGTGGCCACCACGCTCGGCATCAAGGAAGAACAAATCACGATGCACATGGTGCGTGCCGGCGGCGGATTCGGTCGTCGCCTGTATAACGATCCGCTGGTGGAAGCGGCGTGGATCGCGCGCGAAGCCAAGGTGCCGGTGAAGTTGCTGTGGACGCGTGAAGACGACCTGCAGCATGACATGTTCCGTCCGGGCGGCTTTCACTCGTTCACCGGTGGCCTCGATGCCAGCGGCAAACTGATCGCGTTCCGCAATCACTTCGCCACGTTCGGCGAAGGCGAACGGTTTGCACCGAGCGCCGACATCGGCCCCACCGAGTATCCGGCGCGCTTCGTGCCGAATCTCAAGATGGACGTGTCGGTGATGCCGCTGGGCGTGCCCACCGGTGCCCTGCGTGCGCCACGCTCCAACGCGCTGTCGTTCGCGTTCCAGGGCTTCATCGACGAGTGCGCCGTGGCGGCGGGCAAGGATCCGCTGCAGTTCCGCATCGACACGCTCAAGGCGGAGATCACGCCCACCGCGCCGCTCACGCCGCAGCAACAGGCGGGGCAGATGGATGCGCAGCGCGTGATCGGCATTCTCGAGAAGGCGCGCGAGGTGTCGGGCTGGGGCAAGACCAAGCTGCCCAAGGGCACGGGCATGGGCTGCGCCTTCTACTTCAGCCATCGCGGCTACTTCGCCGAAGTCGTGCAGGTCACGGTGAGCAAGGCCGGCGACGTGAAGGTGGACAAGGTGTGGGCGATCGGTGACGTCGGCAGCGATATCATCAATCCCAACCACGCTGAGCAGCAGGTACAGGGCGCGGCAATGGATGGTATGAGCCAGGCGTACGGACAGGAGATCACGTTCACCGCCGGCAAGGTGGACCAGACGAACTTCAACAACTATCCGATGCTGCGCATCCGTCAGGCGCCGCCCATCGAAGTGCATTTCGTGAAAACGGCGTTCTCGCCCACGGGCATCGGTGAGCCGGCATTGCCGCCCGTCGTGCCCGCGATGATCAATGCGATCTACGCGGCCACCGGCAAGCGCGTACGTCAGATCCCGCTGTCGAAAGTCGATCTCAAGTGGAGCTGATCGGTTCTTGCCTGATCGGTTCTTGAGTATTTCCTGATCCCAACGGATTCGATGTCTGTTCATTCGATCACCACGTCCCCGTTCGCCGACCAGCGACCGGGGACGTCGGGTTTACGGAAGCGAACCACCGTCTTCCAGCAGAAGCACTATCTCGAGAATTTCGTGCAGGCGCTGCTCGATGTGGCCGCGCTCCCACCCGACGCCACGCTGGTGGTCGGCGGCGATGGGCGCTACCACAACCGCGACGCGACCGAGACGATCATCCGCATGGCCGCCGGCAACGGCATCCGCCACGTGATCGTGGGGCGCGCGGGGCTGCTCTCCACGCCGGCGGCGTCGCACCTCATTCGCTCGGGCGCGCACGGCGGCATCATTTTGTCGGCCAGCCACAATCCGGGCGGCCCCGATGGCGACTTCGGCATCAAGTACAACACCGGCAACGGTGGCCCGGCGCCGGAGTCGTTCACGAACGAAGTGGCCGAGCGCGCGCGCGTCATGCGTGAATACAAGATCGCCGACTTGCCGCACTTCAACCTCGACGACCTTGGCACACATCAGATCGGTCCGCTTCGGCTCGATGTCGTCGACCCTGTCTCGGCGTACGCGGCGCTGATGGAATCGCTGTTCGACTTCGACGCCATCAGTGGCCTGTTCGCGAGCGGCTTCCGCATGCGCTTCGACGCGATGCATGCGATCACGGGCCCCTACGCGGTCGAGATTCTCGAACGCCGTCTCGGGGCGCTGTCGGGTACGGTGATCAATCGCGTGCCGCTGCCCGACTTCGGCGGCGGTCATCCCGATCCCAATCTTACCTACGCGCACGATCTGGTCGAAGAACTGTTCGGCGACAAGGCGCCCGACTTCGGGGCGGCGTCCGACGGCGACGGCGACCGCAACATGATTCTGGGGCAGCGCTTTTTCGTGACGCCGTCCGATTCACTCGCGGTGCTGGCGGCGAACGCCACGCTGGTGCCGGGCTACGCGCGTGGTCTCACGGGCGTGGCGCGCTCGATGCCGACCAGTGCGGCCGTCGATGCCGTCGCGGCATCGCTTGGCATTCCCTGTTTCGAGACACCGACCGGCTGGAAGTTCTTCGGCAACCTGCTCGACGCGGGTCGCATTACGCTGTGCGGCGAGGAGAGCTTCGGCACCGGTTCCGATCACGTGCGCGAAAAAGATGGACTGTGGGCGGTGCTCTTCTGGCTCAACATCGTGGCCGAACGTGGGCAGACGGTGGAAGCGATCGTGCGCGAGCACTGGGCCCGCTTCGGGCGCAATTACTACACGCGCTACGACTACGAAGGCGTGCCCACCGAGGCCGCCAATGGCGTTATGGTGCATCTAAGGGCGCAGTTCGCGACGATGCCGGGAACGGTCCTCGCGTCACGTCGCGTGAGCAGTGCCGATGATTTCAGTTACACCGATCCAGTCGACGGCAGCGTGAGTGCCAATCAAGGCATCCGCGTGCGCTTCGACGACGGCGCCCGCATCGTGTTCCGCCTGTCGGGCACGGGCACCGAAGGCGCCACCATTCGCCTGTACATCGAGTCGCGCGAAACGGATGCCACGCGGCTGGGCATGGACACCGCGGACGCGCTGGCGGAGTTGGTAGCCGGCGCGCTGGGCATGAGCGAGCTGGTGGCGCGAACTGGGCGCGCGGAACCGACGGTGATCACGTGAGTCGTCGGGCGCCGCCATCATGGTGACCCGCTACGGCAGCGCCCGACCCACCACGACCGTGACGTTGTCACTGCCCCCGCGTTCGAGCACGAGGTCGACCAGCTCTCGACACAGCTGTTCGGACGACGTCATCCGTGAAATGGCCGATCCGATTTCCTCGTCGGACACATGTTTCGTGAGACCGTCTGAACAGACCAGCGTGACCGTGCCCCGCTTACCCACATCAACGCGCGAGATCACCGGCAGCGCTTCCTCGGCACCGATGGCGCTCGAGAGCACGTGATTGAGCGGCGAGTTCTGCGCCCGCTCGGGTGAGAGCGCGCCTCGATCGACCATTTCCTGCGCGATAGTCTGATCACGTGTGACCTGCCGCAGCACGCCGTCGTGGTACGTGTAACAGCGACTGTCGCCCACCTGCACCACGTACAGCCACGGCCAGACCACGATCGCGACCGACAAGGTCGTCGCCATACGGCGCCCATCGAACTGCGTCTCAGACTGCGTGCACACGCGGTTGTGCGCTTCGATGGCCGCGTCGCGTAACGCCTCGGTGAACTCGTGTTC
Source organism: Gemmatimonadota bacterium (assembly GCA_002737115.1). GTDB lineage: Bacteria > Gemmatimonadota > Gemmatimonadetes > Gemmatimonadales > Gemmatimonadaceae > Gemmatimonas. The sequence goes on from NSHR01000034.1 coordinate 18,248, forward strand.
GTTGGCCGAGCCCGCGGCGTGATAGCAGCGCATCGCCGACGCGAAGTACTCCGTGACCGCGATCGTGGCGAGGCGACTCGCTTCACTGCCGTGCGCGCTGCCACCCACGCCATCGGCCACGAGCATGACTGTGGCAAGGCGCTCACCACGCAGCGTCATCTGATCGATGTTGGGCAGGCTGGTCGAACGTACGACCACCTGTGGGTGCACCGTGCAGAGCAGGAAGTGATCCTGATTGCTGGTGCGGACACGCCCCTGATGCGTGATCCCGAAGAGATCGAGTGCATCGTCCTTTGGACGAGGGAGCCCGGCGATCTCGGAGAGCGGTGACGTCATGACTGACTATCGCACAGCGGGGCTGTCGGCGGCAACCGCGAGACGCGACCGCAAGACGATCTGGAGTCGCGATGGCGAGAACTGGCTCGCGTCGAGCGACAGGAAACTGGCGGTGTTGCATTCGGGCGGCGGCTTCGTGACGCCGCCGCCGATGCGCGCGACCGAGACGACCTCACCACACCGGCGTTGCTTTCGACGCATCAGATCGTGGAAACGGGGTAGATTTGCTTGACGGGCACATCCGTTCGTCTTAATTGCTCACGGTGGGGCTGTTGCGCCCACGGTTTGCTCTTCTCCCCACGGCCGGACACCGCTGGTGTTACTGCTCGCTGCACTCGTGATCGCTGCTGCCGACATGACGGACACCAGCGGGCTCCCGGAGCGGGAGCCGGCGGCGGTCGGCATGTCATCGGCGCGCCTATCCACCATCGATCGCGTGGTGCAGCGCGGGATCGATGCGGGAGGGTATCCGGGTGCCGCGGTCGTGGTTGGGCGGAAGGGCTACTCGGTGCTGTCGCGCGGATTCGGCGCCCTCGATTGGAGCGGGCGTGCTCGCGTGTCGTCGCGGGAGAGCCTTTACGATCTGGCGTCGCTCACCAAGGTCGTGGCGACCACCACAGCCATCATGGTGCTGTTCGATGCGGGCAAGGTGGATCTCGACGCCCCCGTGTCGCGGTACCTCCCTGACTTTTCCGGCGGGCGGCGCGATCAGGTGACGGTGCGTCATCTGCTCACGCACCGTGCCGGTCTCCCGGCTGGCCGTGAACTCTGGCGTATCGCGAAGACCCCGGCCGCCGCGCGTGCGGCCGTGCTGGCCTCGCCGATCCAGTGCACGCCCGGCAGTTGCTACGAGTATTCCGACCTCGGGGCCGACCTGCTGGGCTTCGTGGCGGAAGCGGCCAGCGGCCAGTCGCTCGACGCGTTCCTCGAGCGGAGCGTGTTCACCAAGCTCGGCATGACGGACACCCATTTCCGTCCCGACGCGATGTCGTCGGTACGGACGGCTCCGACCGAAATCGCCCCGCCGCGCGGCTACCCGCTGCGGGGTGAGGTGCATGACGAGAATGCCTACGCCCTTGGCGGGGTGGCCGGCCACGCGGGGTTGTTCAGCACCGCCGAAGACTTGTCGGTGTTTGCCCAGATGCTGCTGGATGGCGGCGTCTACAACGGCGTGCGCGTTGTGTCCGACTCGGCGGTTGCGCTCTTCACCAAGCGGGCGGCCGGCCATCGCGCCTTGGGCTGGGATACCTGCGACGGCGGGGCCGGCTGCGGGCAGTACATGTCGGAGCGCGCCTTCGGCCACACCGGCTTCACGGGCACCTCGCTGTGGATCGACCCGGATCGGCAGATGTTCGTCATTCTGCTCACCAACCGGGTACATGCCGCCCGCGCTCGCCGTCCCAGCCAGGTCATCGCCGACGTCCGGAACGACCTCGCCGATGCGGCTGTGTTGGCTGTGATGGACGACCCGACCGGCGTCCTGGCGATGCCGGTCAATTTCCGCGCCGACCTCGCGCAGGACTGGAACCGCCCGCTTCGGTCTAGCCGCGCCAGCAGCGCGGCCTCCCGTCGGCGCGCCGCCGCCGCCAAACGGGCCTCGGCCAAACGGGCCGCCGCCAAGAAGTCTGCCGCCAAGAAGTCTGCCGCCAAGAAGTCCTCGGCCAAGAAGGCGTCGGCGTCCAAGGCGTCCGCCAGCGCCAAGAAAAAGAGCTCGGCGAAGAAGCCCGTGGTCAAAAAGAGCGCCAAGAACACGCGCTAGCGGAACAGGGACTGGACTGCTCGTTTATTGTTCGCTCATGGATCAGATCCACGAACCGACGCCTGACGCGGAGCCTGCCAGCACGGAGCCATCCGACGCGGCCCCGCAGGACTCCACCGCTGGCGCGATTTCGGCCGATCAGGCGCGCCTGATCCTGCGCCGAGTCAAGGACCCAGATCTCAATATCAACATCGTCGATCTCGGATTGATCTACGAAGTGCACGTCAACGGTTCGAACGTGCAGGTCGATATGAGCCTGACGTCTCCAGGATGTCCGTCGGGCCCAGAAATCATGGGCGAGGCGGAAGTGCAGCTCCGAACCATCCCGGGCATCGGCGACGTCACGATGAACCTGGTGTGGTCGCCGCCTTGGACCCCGGAACGTATCGAGCCCCGGGTTCGCGCCTACATGGGCTTCTAGCTGGGCGTGTAGCGCACCATGCTGGCGCGCTCGACTTGCGCCAGACGCAGCAGCAGATCCTCGGGTGCCAGCATCACCGGGCCGACCCAAAGGGCCGCGCGACGTTACTCGACCTTGTACGGCGAGTCGGGGGTCGTCGCGAACGGAGCGAGCGCCGTCACGAAGCCGGGGCCAAGCACCTCGGCCTGCCACTTCCGGAGCTCGGGGATTTCCTGCAGGTCATCGACGTGGCGCGGACGACGGCGCGCCACCGCCTCCATGCGATCGCGCGAGCAGAGCACGCCCGGATCGAGATCGAGCTCGGCGGCCACGACGTCGCGCACCGCTTTGAGCCGCGCGACGCGGTCGTCGAAGTCCGCTTCCCGGTCCCAGCGCGTGGCCTTGGGAAAGCGCGGCAGATCGGCTTCGGCAACATCGTTGCCGCGCGCGATCGCCTGCAGGGCTTCCTGCGCCCGGGCGTCATTCATGCCGCGGGGAAAACCTTTCACCGCAAACAGCGCCTCACGTGACGATGGCGCGAGACGCGCGAGATCGAGCAGCGTTTCGTTGCCGGCCACGCGGAAGGTGGCGCGATCGAGTTCGGACGCGATCGAGTCGCGCCACTTCACAAGCTCCCGCAGTCGCACCAGCTCCCGACGGGTGAGATCGCGCGCGCCCTTCATGCGGAGAAAGCTGTTCTCGGCCTGGTCGGGATCCCACCGCGTGGTCTCGGCACGAACGAATTCTTCCTGCGCCCAATGCCACCGTCCCTTCGACACCAGCTGCTGATGGAGCTTGTCGCGCAGGCCGAGGAGATGGCGGGTGTCTTGCGCCGCGTAGTCGAGCATGTCCGCGGTGAGCGGACGCATGCTCCAGTCGGCGCGCTGATGTTTCTTGTCGAGCTTGAGGCCGAAATACTGTTCCAGCAACGCCGCGAGACCGAAGGACCGGATCCCCAGCAGCTGCGCGGCCACCCGCGTGTCGAACAGATTCTTCACCTGCCAGCCATAGTCCTGATGCAGCAGGCGCAGATCGTAGTCGGCGTCGTGCAATACGATTTCGACCTGTGGATCTTCGATCAGCGCCCCCAAGCGCGACGGCTTGCCAATCGGCAGGGGATCGATGACGGCCTCATGGCGATCCGTCGACAGCTGCAGCAGATAGATGCGGTCGACGAAGCGATGAAAACTCGCGCCCTCGGTGTCGAGCGCGATGGCTCGGACCGGTGATAAATTCGCGAGAAACTGATCGACGGTATCGACCGTATCGAGATAGAGCGGTGCGGAAGCTGACATGGCACCGCGAAAGGTACATCGGACCGCTTCACGGAGGGGGGAATTCGCCGAATGACTGCGCATGGTACCGGCGGTGCCGCGTGAAACGGTCTTCCGCAGTAATTTCGTCGACATGACCACCGTCGATCAGGATCTCCTCCCCGAGCCGCTCCCCCCCGAGCGGCGAGGCTGGCGTACCGCCGATCTCGCCCGAGCCTCCATCGTCGCCCTTGCCGTCTGGTTCGGGCTACAGCTGGCCTGGTCCGTCAGCTCGCTGCTGTTTCTCGTCTTCCTGGCCACCCTCTTCGGGCTGGCGGTGGGACGCGGGGTCGACGTCCTCGAGCGATTCCGCATTCGCCGTGGTATCGCGTCGGCGCTGATTGTGCTGGGCACGCTCGGCACCATTGGTGGCGTGCTGGCGTGGACGGCCCCGACACTGATCGAGCAGGGCAAGCAGCTGCAGACCGAGTTCCCGGAAGCGATTCATAAGCTCCAGACGTGGATCGACTCGAAGCGCACCGGGCTGGTCGGTACGCTGATCAAGTCGGCGGCAGCGCCACCCGCCGGCGCCGGATCGACCGCCGTGATCGCGCCGGTCGCGGTGGGGTTGCCCGCCTCGAGCACCCAACCGCCGACCGCCGCGCAGGTCAATCGCGAGGCGGCCGACTCGATCGCCGCATCGCCCAGCGAGGCGATCAAGAAGCGCATCACTGAAGGGCTGGGCGGCGCGTCCCGGTATCTGTTTTCCTTCGTGTCGAACACGCTGGCGGCCGTTGCCGCCTTCGTGCTGATGGTGTTCCTGGCGATGTACATCGGCGCCGAGCCCGAGGTGTACCGGGGCTGGCTGCTGTCGGTGGTTCCGGCCACGTCACGCGCGCAGGCGCGACTGATTCTGGCCGGGATGGCGACCGTGCTGCGCAAGTGGCTGGTGACGCAGATGATCGCGATGGTGGTGATCGGCGTGGTGAGTATGATCGTGTTGCTGCTGCTGGGCGTGAAGGCGCCGTTTGCGCTCGCGTTCATTGCCGGATTGTGCGAGTTCATCCCGACCGTGGGACCGGTGCTGAGTGCCGTGCCGGCGGTGCTCATGGCCTTCGTGGACTCGCCCGAAAAGGCGCTGGCCGTCTTGATCGCGTACTGGGGGATTCAGTTCCTCGAGAACAACCTGCTCATTCCCTATCTCATGCGCGGTGAGATGGACTTGCCACCGGCGATCACGTTAGTGGCCCAGTCGCTGATGACGCTGGTGTTCGGCTTTATCGGGCTGATGGTCGCGGTGCCGCTCACGGCGGCCGTGCTGGTGCCGCTGCGCATGATGGCCGAGCGGGAGAATGCGAAGGAGAAAGCCATGCAGCGACGCGGACTGAACATGGATGTGGCGGACAGCAGTCCACGCCCGAGGTCCACATGATCGCCCAACTCGCCGGATATCAGGTCGGCTTCGACGACAGCGGCGACGGGCTGCCGGTCGTCTTCCTGCACGGCTTTCCGCACGACCGGACCCTGTGGACGGCGCAACGCGTGTCGCTGGCACCGCACGTGCGCTGTATCGTGCCCGACCTGCGCGGCTTCGGCCATTCGAGCACCTTTGGGCCCTTCTCGATGGACCAGTACGCCGACGATGTCGTGGCGTTGCTCGACTGGCTCGGGATCGAGGCGGCGGTGGTGTGTGGCTTATCGATGGGCGGCTACGTTGCGATGGCCATGTGGCGGCGGCACCCCGAGCGTATTCGGGCCCTGATCTTCTCGGACACCAAGGCCGGGGCCGATGATGACGAGACCCGCGCGCGCCGGGATGAGATGATCGCCATGGTGAGGCGTGACGGTTCGCGGGCGATCGCCGACGCCCAGTTGCAGGGGATGCTGGGGAAGGAGTCACGGGCGCGGCGTCCCGACGTGGTGAACACGATCCGGGTGATGATGGCGAAGCAGTCGGTGGCCGGGATCATCGGGGCGCTCCAGGCGCTCCGGGACCGGCCGGACTCACGGGAAACGCTCAGGACGATTACCGTTCCCACACTCGTAGTGGTGGGGGAAGACGACGTGCTGACGCCGATCAAGGAGGCGCGCGCGATCGCCGAAGGCCTTCCCGCTGCGGCGCGCGTCCGCATGGAGATTATCGCGGGGGCGGGACACCTGCCGTGCGTCGAGCGCCCCGCCGCGACGACGCATGCACTCTCCGACTTCCTCGCGTCACTCGCCGATTCGGTCTGACCGACTCCTCGACGGCGCTTTTCAGACTTCGCTCTTTTCCGCCGTCGATGACTGCTCCCGTTTCCGAAGCCGAACGTTCAACCGCTGCCCGCATCGGGCAGGTGCTGTTTAAGAACCGCGGCTGGCTGCCCGTGCCATTTCTGGCGGTGCCGCTGCTGTTCTCAGGCGTGCAGTCCCAGCAGACCTGGATTGCCGGACTGCTGCTGGTGCTGCTGGGCGAGCTGGTGCGCACGGCGGGTGTGGCGGCCGCCGGAACCGTGACCCGTCGTCGCTCGCGCGATGTGCAGCGACTCGTGACCTACGGTGCGTTCGCGTGGTGCCGCAATCCGCTGTACGTGGGCAACTTCCTGGCGTGGATCGGCTTCACCGTCGTATCGGGCGTGACGTGGTTCATTCCCGTCGCCATCGTGATTTTTGCGATCGAGTACACCCTGATTGTGCGCTACGAAGAGGGTGTGCTGGAAACGATCTTTGGGCAGGAGTATCTGGACTACAAGGCACGCACGCCGCGCTGGTTCGGCCGGCCGCCCATGGGCAGCACGGAAGGCCAGCACGACTGGGCCGAAGCCATCTGGAGCGAGCGCTCGACGGTGCTGCAGTATGTGGTGTTGTGCGGCCTGTTCTGGCTCAAAAACCGCGGCTGGACGTTCTAGAGCGATCCGCGGGTGATACAAAAGCGGGCCGCGACGTTGTGTCGCGGCCCGCTGTGCATCCCGCCAAGCGCCTTAGCGCGTGGGGCGTCCCGGCGGATTCGGTGCGAGGAAGACGTCCTTGTTCTTGCCGATGAAGCTCTTGAGCTGCACGGGCACGTCTTCTTCCGGGAAGATCGCGGTGACGGGGCACTCCGGCTCACAGGCGCCGCAGTCGATGCACTCGTCGGGGTGGATGAAGAGCTGGTCTGCTCCCTCGTAGATGCAATCCACGGGGCAGACGTCCACACACGATTTGTCCTTGACGGAAATGCAGGCTTCAGTAATGACGTAGGGCATGAGCGAAGTCTCGGGTCCGACGCAACCAGGAATGGCAGCGATTGAGAAGGGAAGATACTCGTGTGTGCACGCGCGACAAGCGGAACGGCGGCGGGAACTTATCCGCGCCAGGGCGGCAATTCACCCCGCTTGAGGTCGGGATTCTCGCGATAGAGCGTGAACGTGCGACCGATGACCTGGATCACTTCGGCGCGCGCGCGTTCGGCGGCGTCGCGAGCGGCCTCCTTGGCCGACAGTTCACCAGCCTTGGCCACCTGCAGCTTCACCAACTCGTGCGTGCGGAGCACGTCATTGAGACTGGCCAGCAGCGCCGGGGTGAGCCCGGCGTGACCGATATGCACCTGCACGCTCAGGTGATGTGCTTCCGCGCGCAACGCCGCACGGTCCTTGCCCTTCATGCTCATGAATCCCTCGGGCGCCGGCGTGCCGACGTCATGGACGCAGGGCATCGAGCGCAAAGAACGAAAACGGGTTGATGGCGGGACCGTCCCACCAGGCGCGCCCCACGGCCCGCTTCATCACCTGAAAATGGAGATGCGGCGTATCCGGTGGGGCATTGCCCGTCGTTCCAACGTAGCCGATCACCGATCCCTTCGCGACTCGGTCGCCCACCGCGAGCCCGTTCCGATAGCGCTCGAGGTGCGCGTAGTAGTACACGAAGTGCTGTTCCGGGTCGGAGGCGTAGATCACGATGCCGCCCACCGGCCCGGAAAACAGGCGCCCAATGACCAGGTCATCGGAGGCCACGACCGCCGTGTACCGGGGCGCCAGCAAATCCAGCGCCCGGTGCATGCCGGCGTCGCGCTTGGCCGTGTAGTTGTCTCGGAGCGCGCCACGCGGGATGCCTTCCACCGGGACCATGAGCTGACGCGCCCAAAGGGCATCGAGGTCGGCGGCGCTCACCCCCGTATCAAGCGGGCCCACATGCGCCGGCGTCGGACCGATCGGTCGCCGAATGGCCGACGCGGACACAGACGCGTCGGGCGCGGGGGCCGCCGCCGGTCGGCCCGCGCGCGACAAAGAGCAGGCCGCGAACACCGGGAGGAGCGCCACCGTCGTCGCCCATCGGATCGGGAACCGAGCCGGGAACCGAGCCGGGAACCGAGCCGGGAACCGAGCCGGGAACCGAGCCGGCGCGAGCCACGCCCTCACCCCTTGACCCCTTCCGGGCGGAAGAACGGCTCGAGGTAGCGCAGCAGGTCGTCCACCGAGCGGACCTGTTCCTTCAGCTCATCGAGCTCGCGCGCGCTCGGCAAGCGCACGCCGGCGCGATTCGCGATCACCAGCACGGCATCCTCGAGATCGAGATCGATCAGAGCGTACGCGCGCTCGAGATTGTCGGTGGGGCTCACGAGGTCATGCGGTCCCACGGCACCACGACGCTCGGCGAGATAGGCGTACACCTGCGACAGCAACAGCTCGGTGTAGCGCCCCCGAAGCGCATCGCGGAAGCGCGACAGGCCGTCGCGTTCGATGGACGCCTGATTGATGCGCTGCGCGCGGACGAGCGCGAGCAGTCCGAGTGCCAGCACCACGACGGCAACGATGACGGTCAGACGCACGACGTTCGATGCCTCGGGTGGGGATGGCGAGAGAGAGGGCGCGAGCACCGTCGCCACGCCGATCCGCCACGAATTATCGAGGCGTTGGCATGGGGCCATGCAGAAGGTAGCCTGATGGCCGTAGCTCCGCGGATACGCGCCGCGCGGTCGCTCCGCCGGACCACGCAGCGGAGCTCGGCCGAATGTACACACGGCTGCAATTCGTCAACAGATTCGTTGACGTAATGATCAAAGCCGAGTTATACTATCCCCATGCAGGATGTGATCAGCGCGTTAGGGGGATTTCGGGGGGTGCGGGCCGAGTTACTGGTGGCGCTGAAGAAAGCGCAGCCGCTCACGGCCCACGAGCTCGGGGAACAGTTCGGCCTCACGGCCAACGGACTCCGGCGCTACCTCAAGGCCCTCGAAGAGGATGGTCTGGTGCGCTACGAGCGCGCGGTGCATGGCGTCGGCGCGCCCGTGTTCGCGTATTCGCTCGCGCCAGCCGGAGAAGCGCTCTTCCCACGAAGCTACGTGTCGGTGCTGGCCACGGCGCTCGATGCACTGCGGGCCGAGCAGGGAACGGCGGCGGTGGCGGGCGTGTTGGAGGCGGAGTGGGATCGACTGGCCGACGAGGCCGGGCCGGTGCTGGATGCATTACCGCTCGAAGAGCGCATGCCGTTGGTGGCCGAGTTGTTGACGGCGAAGGGCTACATGGCGGAGGCCGTGCAGGTCGACCGCGCCGACGGAAAGCCCGCCGTGACCACGCTGCGCATTCACAATTGTGCGGTGCGTGAAATCGCCGATCGGTTCCCGGAAGCGTGTGCGGCGGAAGCAAAGTTTGTGGAGCGGCTGCTCGGTGTTCCTCTGGTGCGCGGCGCGCATCGGAAGGACGGCTGTGGCCGATGTGAATACGACGTGTCGAGCCACCTTTTGGCCGAGAAACAGGAGCAGGAATGAGTTCCACTATCGAGTCGCTCGTCAATCGCGAGTATCAATACGGCTTCACGACGGATTTCGAGGCAGAGACGCTCCCGCCCGGTCTGTCCGAGGAGACGGTACGTTTCATTTCGGCGAAAAAGGGCGAGCCGCAGTGGCTGCTCGACTGGCGCCTGAAGGCGTTCCGGCGCTGGCTCACCACGAAGGAGCCGCACTGGGGCAACGTGCAGTATCCGCCCATCGACTATCAGGCCGCGAGCTATTACTCGGCGCCCAAGTCGGTGAAGCCGTTGGCGTCGCTCGACGACGTCGATCCGCAACTGCTGGAGATGTACAGCAAGCTCGGCATCTCGCTTAGCGAACAAAAGCGCATGAACGGCGTGGCCGTCGATGCCGTGATCGATTCGGTGTCGGTGGGCACGACGTATAAAGAAGAGCTGAGCAAGTTCGGCATCATCTTCATGTCGTTCAGCGAGGCGGTGCGCGAGCATCCGGATTTAGTGCAGAAGTACCTCGGCTCGGTGGTGCCGTACAGCGACAACTTCTTCGCGGCGCTGAACAGCGCGGTGTTCTCGGACGGATCGTTCTGCTACATCCCGAAGGGGGTGCGGTGCCCGATGGACTTGAGCACGTACTTCCGCATCAATGCGGCGGACACGGGCCAGTTCGAGCGCACGCTGATCATCGCCGATGAAGGCTCGTACGTGAGCTATCTGGAAGGGTGCACCGCGCCCAAGCGCGACACCAACCAGTTGCACGCGGCCATCGTGGAGATCGTCGCGCTCGACGGCGCCACGGTGAAGTACAGCACGGTGCAGAACTGGTATGCCGGCGACGAGAACGGCCTCGGCGGCATTTACAACTTCGTCACCAAGCGCGCCAAGGCGATGGCGAATGCGAAGGTGTCGTGGACACAGGTAGAAACCGGTTCGGCCATCACGTGGAAGTATCCGAGCGTGATTCTACAGGGCGACAACAGTGTCGGCGAGTTCTACTCGGTGGCGGTGGCGAGCAAGATGCAGCAGGCCGACACGGGCACGAAGATGATCCACATCGGCCGCAACACGAGGTCCACCATCGTGTCGAAGGGTATCTCGGCGATGAAGGGGCAGAACAGCTACCGCGGCAAGGTGCAGATTCTGCCGAAGGCCGAGGGCGCGCGCAACTATACGCAGTGCGACTCCATGCTGGTGGGTAATGCCTGCGGGGCGCACACGTTCCCGTACGTCGAGGTGGGGAACAACAGCGCCATTCTCGAGCACGAAGCGAGCACGAGCAAGATCGGCGAAGATCAAATCTTCTACCTCAAGGCGCGCGGGCTCGACGCTGAACAGGCGGTCTCGATGATCGTGAGCGGTTTTTGCAAGGAAGTCTTTAAGGAGCTGCCGATGGAGTTCGCGCTCGAAGCGCAGCAGCTGCTTGGCATCACGCTTGAAGGATCCGTCGGGTAACCGACGTCCTCCCTACTTCGTACCCCTTACTTCGCTCTTATATGCTGCAGATTACTGATCTCCACGCTGCCATCGACGGCAAGCCGATTCTCAAGGGTATCACGCTCACCGTGAACGCCGGTGAAGTGCATGCCGTCATGGGCCCGAACGGCTCGGGCAAGAGCACACTGGCCCAGGTGCTGGCGGGCCATCCGGCCTATGAAGTCACCAGCGGCTCCGTGACGTACAACGGCGTGGACCTGCTGGAGCTGGCGCCGGAAGTGCGCGCACAGAACGGCGTGTTCCTGGCGTTTCAGTACCCGATCGAGATCCCGGGCGTGACCAACGCGTATTTCCTGCGGGCCGCATACAACGCGATTCGCAAGTCGAAGGGGCTCGATGAAGTCGATCCGATGGAGTTTCTCGACGTGGTTGAGGAGAAGCTCCAGCTGGTGGACATGGATGTGAGCATGATGAGCCGCTCGGTCAACGTGGGCTTCTCTGGTGGTGAGAAGAAGCGGAACGAGATCCTGCAGATGGCCGTGCTGCAGCCGATGCTCGCCATTCTTGATGAAACCGACTCCGGTCTCGACATCGACGCCTTGCGCATCGTGGCGAACGGCGTGAACGCGCTCAAGCGCCCGGACAACGCGGCGATCGTGGTGACGCACTACCAGCGCCTGCTCAACTATATCGTGCCCGATTACGTGCACGTGCTGGCCGGTGGCCGCATCGTGAAGTCGGGCGACAAGTCGCTCGCGCTGGAGCTCGAAGCCCGCGGATACGACTGGGTGTTGGAGGCGGCGTGAGCGCGTCGGTGAGCTCCCCGGTGAGCAGCACATTGCACTTCCAGGCGCAGGCCAGCGCGTTCGCGTCGGCGGCGTCCGACCGCGCCCCTGCCCCGCTCGCCACGTTGCGCGCCGCGGGAGCCGAGGCGTTCGCGCGCCTGGGCTTCCCGACCACGCGCAGCGAAGACTGGAAATACACGAGTGTGTCGTCGATCGCGAACACGCCGTTCGTGGCCGCGCAGAACCGTGCCGTGGGCACGCTCGACGCCGCGGCACTTGAGCCGTACACGTTCGGTGGCACGTGGCCGTTGGTGGTGTTCTTGAACGGCCGCTATGCGCCGGCGTTGTCGTCGATCGGCGCGCTACCCGATGGCGTGCGGGTGATGGATCTGGCGACGGCCGCCGTACAGGAGCCGGAGCTACTGGCGCGTCATCTCGGCGTGGCGGCTCCGGCCGACCGCGATGGGTTCACGGCGCTCAACGCCGCCTTCGCCGGCGAGGGCGTGCTGATTCATGTGGCGAAGGAGATGGTAACCGACGTGCCGGTGCACATCCTGCATGTGACCGACGCCAACGGCGCCGGCGTGATGAGCCACGCGCGTCATCTGCTGGTGGCCGAGCGGCATGCCAAGGCCTCGGTGATCGAGAGCTACGTGTCGCTGGCCGACGTGTCGTACTTCACGAACGCGGTAGTCGAAGTCTCGGTGGACGACGGCGCCACGCTGCAGCTGCTGCGCATTCAGCGGGAGTCCCCCACGGCGTTTCATGTGGGCACCGTGGAAGCGCGTCAGGGCCGCGACAGTCACTTCATGGCCTTCACGTTCCAGACCGGTGCGGCGCTCTCGCGCAGCAACGTATTCACGGTTTTGGCCGGCGAGGGCTGCGGCACGACGCTGAACGGCCTGTACATGCTGGACAGTGCACAGCACGGCGATCACCAGACGCGCGTGGAGCATGTGGCGCCGCATTGTTTCAGCCGCGAGGCGTACAAGGGCCTGCTCGACGACGCGTCGCACGGCGTGTTCAACGGCAAGGTGTATGTGCACCCCGAAGCGCAGAAGACCGACGGCAAGCAGACCAATAACACGCTGCTGCTGTCGAAGGACGCGCAGATCGACACCAAGCCGCAGCTCGAGATTTTTGCGGACGATGTGAAGTGCACGCACGGGGCCACCGTGGGCCGCATCGACGAGACGGCGCTGTTCTACCTGAAGAGCCGCGGCGTGGGTCAGCTGCTGGCGCGCCAGCTGCTCATGTACGCGTTCGCTGCCGACGTGCTCGAAACGATCGAGAACGAGGCCGTGAAGGAAGCGCTGGAGCAGCTGACGATGGTGCGGTTTACGGGTGAGACCAGTCACTGAGCATCATGTCGGATCTACAAGAGCTGTACCAGTCCGTCATTCTCGACCACAACCGCAAGCCGCGTAATTTCGGCGTGCTCGAGGGGTCGAATCGCGCCGCGGACGGCAAGAATCCGTTGTGCGGTGACGAAGTCCATGTGGCGTTGCACGTGGATGGCGACGTGATCACCGACGTCAAGTTCACAGGGCACGGCTGTGCGATTTCCAAGGCGTCGGCATCGCTCATGACGACGGCGGTGAAGGGCAAGACGCGCGAGGAGGCGGAGGCGTTGTTCGCGCGCTTTCACGCGCTGGTGCTCGGGCAGGACGCCGGCGGCGGGAAGGATCTGGGGCCGCTCGTAGTGTTTTCGGGGGTATCGCGCTTTCCGGTGCGCGTGAAGTGTGCCTCGCTGGCGTGGCACACGCTCAAGGCCGCGCTGGACGACGGGCCGACCGATGCGGTGCCTTCCATCAGTACCGAAGCGTGAGTGGTCCGGACGGGTTTGTTCGGGCGGCGGCGTTGCGGGAGATCGAGGCAGGGCTTCCGCTGGGTGTGGTGATGCGCGACGGGCGGCGGGTGTGTCTGGTGCGCGACGGCGACGCGGTGCACGCGGTGGACGATCGGTGTCCGCACCGGGACTTCGCGATCTCCGGCGGTGATCTGGTGGAACCGTGTGTGCTCGAGTGTCCCTGGCACGGCGCGCGCTTCGATGTGCGCACCGGTGCCGTGCTCTCCGGTCCTTCCACCGACGATCTGGGGACGTATCCCGTGCACGTCGTCGATGGTGATGTCTTTGTCGGGCCGCGTCGCACGTAGTTCGCCGTGCGTGGTATGCTGGTAGCCCGTTCGTATTCGAGAGGTTCTATGTCGATCGCGTCTTTGGCGCCCCGCGCTGATTTTCCGTTGCTCGCCGCTAACCCGGCGATGCACTACCTCGACTCGGCGGCCACGTCGCAGAAGCCGGCGGCGATGCTCGATGCGTTGCGCCACTTCTACGCCACGTCGAACGCCAATCCGCATCGTGGGGCGTACGCGCTGTCGGCGCTGGCCACCGACGCGTACCATGATGCCCGCGCGACGATCGCGCGCTTCGTGGGTGTGGCCGATGCCGACTGCCTGATCTTCACGCGCGGCACCACCGAGTCGATGAACCTCGTGGCGTCGAGCTGGGGCGGCGCGCATGTCGGACCCGGTGATGAGATCGTGGTGTCGGCGCTCGAGCACCATGCCAACTTCGTGCCCTGGCAGCAGCTTGCGCTGCGCACGGGCGCCACGCTGCGCATCGTGGAGCTGACGCCCACGCAGACGATCGACCTCGACATGCTGCGCGACGTGGTCGGGGCCCGCACCAAGATCGTGGCCATCACGCATGTGTCGAACGCCGTGGGCTCCATCACCCCGCTGCACGACGTGGTGCGCATCGTGCGCGCGCGCTCGGCGGCGGTGATCGTGGTCGATGGTGCCCAAGCGGTACCGCACCTGGCCGTGAATTTCGACGCGCTCGATATCGACTTCTATGCGTTCAGCGGCCACAAGCTGCTGGGCCCGATGGGCATCGGCGTGCTGGTGGGGCGCCGGACGCTGCTGGAGGCGATGCCGCCGTATCAGTTTGGCGGCGACATGATCGAGTGGGTGCGCGACACCGACAGCACCTGGAACGTGCTCCCGCACAAGTTTGAGGCCGGCACCCCCAATGCGGCCGACGCCGTGGCCCTGGCGGCCGCTGTACGCTATCTGGGCGGCCTGGACATGGCGCAGGTGCGTGCGCACGAGATTGCGCTTCTGGAGGCCGCTGAGGCCCGTGTGCGGGCCCTGCCGGGTGTCACCGTATACGGACCACCGCCGGCCCAGCGCAGTGGCGTGCTCAGCTTCTCGCTGGCCGACGTGCATCCGCACGACTTGGCCACGATTCTCGATCAGCACGGGGTCTGCATCCGAGCGGGGCATCACTGCGCGCAGCCGCTGATGCGGCGCTTGGGTGTGAGCGCGACGGCGCGGGCCAGCTTCTACGTGTACAGCGATGGCCGTGATGTGGACGCCCTCGTTGGGGCCCTCACGGCGGCGCAGCAGCTGTTCGCGACGGTCGATTGAGCAGCGTGGCGCCGTTCACGGCGAGCATCGCGGCGATGTATCAGGATGGGCTCCTGGCCCACCATCGCGCGCCACGCAACCGGCGGATGATCGACGCGCCCACGGCGATCGGCGCGCGCAAGAATCCGGTGTGCGGCGATGAGATCACCGTGATGGTATCACTCGACGCCGACGCGGTACGCGACGTGGCGTTTACCGGTCGCGGCTGCTCGATCGCGACGGCATCGGCCTCGATGATGACGGATGCCGTCACCGGGCTTACCGTAGGGGCGGCGCTGGCGGTGGCGGATGCTGTCGATCGCATGTTGCACGCGTCGGGCGCCGTCGCGAGCGTCGAGGCGGTGCTGCCGGAGGCGTTGACGCCGTTGCTGGGCGTGGCGCCATTCCCTGGCCGTCATGGCTGCGCGATGCTACCGTGGCAGGCGTTGCGCGAGGCGCTGACGGCGAAGCGGTAGCGCGTGTGGTCCCGCCGCGTGGTAGCGGTTGACTCCGCCGGACCACGGCGTTCCATTGCGCCTATGTACGCACTCGCCATCATCCGATACCGTCGCCCGTTTGAAGAGATCGCTCCTCATGTCGAGGAGCACCGGGCCTACCTGAAGGAACTCAAGGCCCAGGGGCTGTTGCTGGTGTCGGGGCCGTTCGATCCACGTACGGGCGGCGGGCTGCTGCTGCGCATCCCCGACGGTGAGGAGATGAATGCGGCGCTGGATCGCATTCGCGACGGCGATCCGTTTACGCGGCGGTCGTTGGCGCAGTACGAGCTGTTGCCGTGGAACCCGGTGATCGGCACGGAAGGGCTCGACCGGCTCTAGGCTGCGGGGTGTGCTGGCGGACGGTTCGTGCTGCGCGATCCGCTTGACGTTCCGTTGGCTACGCCCTCTCCGGCCGCACGACTAGCGCCCGCCGCAAACGCCCAGCACCGCCAGCGCATTCCCCACGGCACGCTCGCCCGTAGGATCGGACGGCTTGTTGCGCACGCGAAGCGCGCCGGTGGTGTTATCACGCACAATCATGGCCGACGACCCACCGCCATCGAGATTGATCGCGCGCTGGGCGCCGAGTGACTGCAACAGCTCGGCCGTTTGCCGCAGGGTCATGCCCACGCTGTAGCCGGGCTGGCGTCCGTCGATGACGGCCAGCAACAATCGCTGCGATGTGCCGACGCGCGCGATGCCGGCCGCC
The DNA here is from genome assembly GCA_002737115.1 of Gemmatimonadota bacterium. Lineage (GTDB taxonomy): Bacteria > Gemmatimonadota > Gemmatimonadetes > Gemmatimonadales > Gemmatimonadaceae > Gemmatimonas. Next base: position 34,535 of record NSHR01000034.1, read on the forward strand.
GTGCGGGGATTGAGCCCCTGAAAACCGGCGTTGCCCTCTTTGTCGACGTCGGCGCCGACCACGCTGTCAATGAGCAGCACACCACGCCCGCCCACTGTTTCGCGGGGCCAGTAGGGCGTGAGGCGGCGCTGCACCGTGACGGTATCACCGGCCAGCACGCGCGCGCGCTGCGCTGGCGGCACGATCAGCAGCAACGTATCGCCGAACACCAGCGTGTCGCCCGAGCGCGCCGTGCGCGCGATGTATCGGCCCGTGCTGGTATCCTGCCGCACGGGCACGATGGGCTCGAGACGCAGGGCGCGGGTGCGCACGAGCGTGTCGAGTGGTACGCCCCACCGCGCGTCGACCAATCCGGCGCGATTGGGCGCCGGCCGATTCCAGTTCAGGACGTCGACGGTGCCGTGGGCCGAGGTAACGGCACCGGACACCCGGACCGAGTCGATGAACAGGCCGCGCGGCGCGTCATACCCCAGCAGCACGTTCGGGCCCGGGCCGGCAATCACGGTGCCACGCTCAATGTGCGCGTTGGTGGGCACGCCGGGCGGGGCGAACAAGAAGAAATCGGCGTTCACCGCCGCGATGGCGTGCGATGCGGCCGGCAGTCGCGACAGCAGCACACTGGTGGTGTTCCGCCCCACGGCGGTGGGCTCGCCCTTCACGGCCTGCACCGTGGCACACGCGGACATGTTCACGTCGAGCACCCAGGCACGCCACGGGGCTTTCACGTTCACCAGGCGATGCAGGCGTACCGCGCTGGAGAGCACTTCGGTTTCGATGGTGTCAGCGACCGCGGGTGACACCACAAACGGAAAGCGCGGCGCCCGGCTCGGCACGAGCGTGCGGCAGGCCGCGAGGAATGGCACGACGGCGAGCAGCGGCCAGGTGAGGGATCGAATGCGCATCGGTGAAATATGCGTCCCGATCGCCTCGTCTGCGCTGTTATCTTTCAGAGTATGTCACGCGAGTCGACCTGGCTGGCGCGCACGCACGCGCGCCTCGAGCACTGGGCCAACGCGGGATGGTCGAACAGCGTGGTGTTCGGATGGGGCCTGTTGCAGGGTTGCGTCTTTCCGGGCTTTGCCGACGTGTTCTTCCTTCCGCTGGCGCTGGCGCGTCCGGCACGCGCGTACCGCTACGCGCTGGTCGCCACGGCTGGCACGCTGGTCGGCAGCGTCGTGCTGTATGTCGCCGGGGCCCAAGCCTTGAGCTGGCTGGAGGGACCGGTGTCCCGGTACTTCACCCTCACGCCGGCCATGATCGACGAGTATCGCGGTACGCTGGCGCGGTATGGCGGCTGGGCCATCTTTGCCAGCACGATGTCGCCGCTCTCGACCAAGCTCACCAGCATTGCATCGGGCGCAGCGGGCGTGCCGTTTCTCCAGTTCTTCGTGGCGCTGGCGGCCGGGCGCCTCACGCGCACGCTGGTGTTCGCGTGGCTAGTGCGTCACGGTGGTGCCAGCGCCGTGGCTCGATTCACCAAGCATACGCCGGTCGCTGCCTCCCCATCGTCTCCCACGCCGCCACCACGTGCTCATGAGTGAGTTGTCCGCGCCGCCACGTGAGGCCGAGGTGACGAGTCCGCGCGCCCTATCCGCGGGCTTCGCGTTTCGCGCGTCGCACGACCGCGAAGGGGCACGGCTGGGCTGGTTCACGACGCCGCATGGGGTGGTGCAGACGCCGGAGTTCATGCCCGTGGGCACGCGTGCCGCGGTGCGTGGCATCGACATGCGCGAAATGCGTGCGATGGGCACGCAGATGCTGCTCGCGAATGCATATCACCTGTATCTCAATCCCGGCGATCGCATGGTGCGGGCGTTGGGCGGACTCCACGCGTTTTCGCGCTTCAGCGGTCCGATGCTGACCGACTCCGGCGGCTATCAGGTGTTTTCGCTGGCGAAGTTCCGGCAGGTGCGGGAAGAAGGCGTGACGTTCAAGAGCATCGTGGATGGGTCGCGCCACAACTACACGCCCGAGCGCGTGATGCAGATCGAGCGCAATCTTGGCGCCGACGTCATCATGCAACTCGATGAATTGATCGAAGGCGGCGCCGAGCATGCGGCGTCGCGTGCGGCGATGGAGCGCAGTTTGCGGTGGCTCGAACGGTGTCGCATCGAGTTCGACCGTCTCGAGCGCGATGGGCGCGAGCCGGCCACGTCGTTCGCCGTGCCTGATGGAGCGCCCGCGATGTACGGCGGTGACGCCGAGCAAGAACGCGTGGCACCACCGCAGGCGCTCTTTCCGATCATCCAGGGTGGCACCAGCGACGACCTACGCACGGCGTCGATCACCGGCATTCTACAGTCGGGCGACTGGGCGGGCATCGCCATGGGCGGGTTGTCGGTCGGCGAAGCCAAACCGCTCATGTACGCCACCTTCGATACCTGCGCGCCGCTGCTGCCCCGCGATAAGCCGCGCTATCTCATGGGCGTCGGATTCCCCGACGATCTCATCGAGGCCGTGCGGCGCGGCATGGACCTGTTCGACTGCGTGGCGCCCACCAAGATGGGGCGCCACGGCACCGTGTTCACCGAAGACGGCAAAGTATCGATCCGCAAGAGCAGTCACCGCACCGACCGCCGGCCACTCACCGACAGCTGCCCCTGCCCGGCCTGCACCGACTACGATCGCGCGTATCTGCGGCATCTGCACGCCAACGAGGAACCGTTGGGGCAGCGCCTGCTCGCGCTGCACAACCTGACCTTTTTGTTGCAACTCATGGACCAGATCCGGTCGGCCATCAGGGAGGAGCGGTTTGCGTCGTGGTCGACCGCGTGGCTGGAGCGGTACCGGGCCAAGGGCGCGTAGCGGGTGGCTTCTTCACCGCGAAGGGCGCGACGCGTGAACGGCGCGCAGAATGAGGGGCGCATCAACAGCGCGAGGGCGGCCGGCGTAACCGAGATGCCCCCGCGTTGTTCGCCGTTCACCCAGCACCCAGAACCGAGCACTCACATGCGCCTCGCCGCCTTTCTCCTGTTCGCCGCCGCCGCGACCTCGCTGCCGGCCCAGTCTCCGGTCCGCACCGCCGACCCTGCGGTGCGCGGCGTGGCGCTCAGTGAGTTCCCGCGCTTCGTGAAGCTGAGCGACAAGGTCTATGGGTACGAAGAGATCCGACAGCCCGGTTTCACGACCGTCAGTCTGATCGTGATCGGGCGCAACGGGGTGTTGGTGGCCGATGGGCAAGGCAGTGTGCAGGCAACGCAGACCATGCTCGACAAGATCAAAACGCTCTCGTCGCAACCGGTGAAGTGGTACGTGGTGGGCTCCGATCACGGTGACCACACGGCTGGCAACAGCGCGTTGCCCAAGGACATCCAGTTCATCGTGCACGCCAACTCGCTGGCGCAGCTCAAGAAGGACTCGGCCGCGGCCACAGCGGCGAATCGCCCGCCGGTCGTGATGCCGACAACCGCCATGACGAGCGACAACGAGACCATCGATCTGGGCGGTATCAGCGTGCGGGTGCGCTTTCTCGGACGCGCGCATACCGGCGGTGACCTCATGGTCGAAGTGCCGTCGGAGAAGCTGCTGTTCATGAGCGAGGCGTATCTCAACCGCGTGTTCCCGGCCATGCGTTCGGCCTACGGCGCCGAATGGGTGGGAACGATCGACCGCGCGCTCGCCCTCAAAAACGTGGACCGGTTCATTCCGGGACACGGCTTCATCGAAGACGCGAAGGTGTCGCGTGAAGAGCTGGTGACGTTCCGCGAATCACTGGTGGCGGTGATCGCCGAAGTGAAACGGCTGAAGGCCGCTGGACTTACCGTCGATCAGGCGATCGCGCAGGCGAACTGGGGCCCGTACGCGAAGTGGTTCCTGGCTGAACAGCAAAGCCCCATCGCTATCCGTCGCCTGTGGACAGAGCTCGATGGGGCCTCGAAGTAACCGCGCGTCGCTCAGGGAATCGCGACGCGGTCCTTCCGCAGCACACGACTTACCAGGCCGGCAAAACCGCCGGCCTGCAGCGCCGGCAGCGCCAGCGTGGCTACCAACACCGCCCAACCCGGCAGCGCGAAGTTACGGCCGATCGTAGCGGCGAACTCCGTGAGGGCGACGCCACGCTCGGCGGCGGCGAGCAACAACACCGCGGCCGCCAACGCGGCGGAGAACGCCCCGGCGCGAATCGCGCCCCCCTGCCGGAATATCACGCCGGTGAGGACACCCGCCACGGCCGCGCCCCACACGCCGAGAAAACGCTGTGCCACGAATTGTAGCAGGAGCGCGCTGATCAGATTCATCCACATGGTCGGCGGCCCGTTCAACGAGTGAGAGTGAGCACAGCGCGCGTGTCCGACGCCGCAAGATCCTTGGCGCTGCGCGGCGTGCGCACGCTGTCCAGCTGTCCGTTGGCCCACATCGCGTAGCGATCGAGATAGCGCGAGCTCGCGGGATTGCCGCTTTGCCCGCCGGGGTACACCGCATGAATGCGCGGCTCCGTGTCCATCTCAACCACCATGCGCCAGCTCGCGCCAAAATTCGCGCGCTTGGAACTGACCGACGGGTTGAGTGTGCCGCGTCCACCGTCAATCGGCATTTCCGACGCCGCGAAGCCAGCCAGTCGCAGCAGGTGATTCGGCTTCGCCGGCGCCACGCGTCCCCACGTCCACGGCGTTTTTGCCGGATCACCGTACTCTGTGACCAGCGTGTCGTATGCCGCGCGCAGGGCCTGTGCGAGAATCACGTTGCGATCTTCGCGCACATCACTCGTGCGTCGGTCATCCCACCAGGCGTTGGCCGAGTCGGCGAGTAGCTGCAGCAGCCGCGACTCGCTCGGCGTCACCACGCGCGTTTGGGATTTCGCGGGAATGAATTCGTCGTACAACCGGGCGGTGGTCTGCCCCACAGCGGTCTCGAACAGTCGCGCGCCGGTATTCACGCGCGTGTACTGTCGGTCCCACGATGACAACAGGGCTTCGGCCGCCTTGAGCGATTGCGACGTATCACCGGCCGCGATGCGCGCCCGCGCTGCTGACACCAGCGCAGGCACCAGAAGATCGGCGCGCACACTGCCGGGGTTGGTGTGGAAGCCGCGCATCTCGTCGACCGTGACCGTACTGTCGGCGCGCAGCAGGCGATTGATCTGCAGCGCGCGCCAGATCTCGAAGTTGGGATCGGGACCGAGGTACAGCGCGTCTTGCTGCGGATCGATCGGCTGCTGATTCGCCGAGGCGAGGTAGCCTTGCGCGGGATTCTTCCCCTGCGGGTAGCGCGCCACCGGCCAGTCACCGATCCAGTCGTTCTTGGTGAACCACCCCTCGCGCACCTCCGTGCCGCGACCGCTGTCCGTCCGCACCGGATAGCGTCCGGTGGAGCGGATCATGATCGTGCCCGACGTATCGGCGGTGATGAAGTTCTGCGCCGGCGCTTGATAGTAGCGCGCCATCGAATCGAGAAAGGCTGGCGCACTCGTGGCGTGGAACGCCGCGAAGTAGCCCTCTAACTCCTTGCCCGACTCGAGCACGGTCCAGCGCATCGACAGCCACTCGCGTCCCTGACGCTGCATCGGCCCGCGATGCGTGTAGTAGATCGTATCGGTGTCGATGATGTGCCCGACCTTGTCGCGATACGTCTCGATGCGCGTGTCGGCGAACTTCGTCATCACGCCGTCGAGTTCATACGCCGTGGGCGCGGTGTCGGTGTCGACCTTCTCGCGCCAGAAATCCATCACATCCGCACCGGTGTTCGTGGCACTCCACGCCACCGCGCGCGAGTAGCCGATGGGCACGCCCGGTAACCCGGGAATCGAGACGCCGCCGATCTCGAAGCTGCCGGGCACCACGATGTGCACTTCATACCAGATGCTTGGTAACGTGAGCTCGAGGTGCGGATCGCCGGCCAGCATCGCATGCCCGTTGGCCGAGCGCGACGGCGCCACTGCCCAGTTGTTGCTGGCAAACGCACGCGCCTGTTCGACCGTGGGGTCGGTGTCCTTCAGCCACGACAACGGCGACATGCCGGCCGACGTCGCCCCCGGCGTCGAGCGTAGCGACGCCACCATGCGCGCCGCCATGCTGTCGGGCGCGCCCGGCGTCGGAATCGCCGACAGCGCAACCCGCGCGGCGTTGCGACTCACGGGCTGAATCGGCTCCTGCACCGGCGAGTTCTCTTCCATGAGCGCGTTCGCGGCGGCGTCGCCGACCAGGGCGCGCGCTTCGAGCAGCTCGAGTTCTCCCGGTCCGCGCGCCAGCGTGTAACCCATGCGGTTGAGCACATGCACGGAGTACAGCGGCAACCATTCGCGTGGCGCGCGATTGAGCAGCTTGTACTCCATCGGCCACTGCCCCGGCGACAGCGCGGTGCGATAGGCGTTCACGCCTTCGGCATACGCCAGCAACAGCTTCCCACTTGGCGTGCGCTCACCGATGTCGCGCCACTTCCGTTCCGCCGAGCGCGGCATGCCAAGCCGACGCGTTTCCTGGTCGGCCGGCAAGGCCGCATCGCCGACCAACTCGGTGAGCGTGCCTTCGCCGGCGCGGGACTGAATCTCGAGTTGGAACAACCGGTCGCGCGCGGTGACGTAGCCGAGGGCGCGCATGGCGTCGGCATCGGTGGTCGCGAAGATGTGCGGAACACTACGTGAGTCGTAGCGCACGTCGACCGTGCCATCGAGCGACGGGATACGGCTGGTGGCTTCCGCCGGCAGATCGTCCACCGCATTGGCCCACAGGCCAACCGAGGGCGACAGCAAGCCACCGAGTGGCGGCAGCGGACCGGCGCCGGCCACGCCGACATAGGTGGTGCCAATGCCAA
>NSHR01000035.1 GCA_002737115.1 Gemmatimonadota bacterium
CTTGCAGATATAGCAATGCTGCGGCACGACGGCCTCGGGCGCGTCGTCCTCGCGCTGCGCGTCGGTGGACGTGCCCGACGCGCCATCGCCCAGCAGATAGACGTTGGGCGTCGTGAACACCGGCTTGCGGCGCAGTTCGCGAATGCCCGTTTCCTGCAGCACGCTGTCGTCGCGACGGGCCGCATCGAGCTTTCGCTGCTTGGTCGTGGCCTTCACCATCGAGCGGCGGGCGCGCGCGTCAGGATGAAACACGTGACCCACCGCATCGAGGAAGCGCTGCCGCTCCTCGAACGGGACGTGCACCAGCCGCGACCGATCGGCGATCACCTGCTCGAGCAGCGAGGTGGCGGCGCGGAGGTCGTCGCGGAACGTGTCGGCGCCCGGGCCGGGGTCGCGGGGCGTATCGTCGGATGCAGTCACAAGATCACCATCCCGAAGCATACCGAGGGCGCACAGTGGCCGCGAGAAGTCGATTCACACGATGGCCGGCCACCCCGGTGCTGCCTTGGCCATGAGGTGCGCGGCCTGTCCGTCGTCCGGTGGGGCATTCTGGGTCATCGCATCACGCGAGGGAGAGTCGCAGATCTCACCGGCGCAGACCCCACGGCGCCGCCACGGAAGCGTGGCGGTCCCGATTCGCTGAACGGCGCGTCGGGACGCAGCGGCTTCGCACCCATGCCGTTTCCTATTTCGAGACCACCGCTCCCGACTCGCGTCGCTGCCGCTCTTCGTCGCGCTCGTCTGACCCTGCGGCATAGACCAATGCCACGACGACGATCATGGTGGGAATAGATACCACCACGCCAATGACAAACAGCGTCGCGTTATCCACGGCGACTGCTCTCCAGTTGCAGCGCGACTGAACCGAACGAAAGGATCGACGGTACCCAAAGCCCTACGAACAGCCCCTGATCGTGGCTTCCGGTAAACCACAGCGTGATCGACAGCAGAAACGAGACGAAGGCGGCACAGAGAATGGTGATCCCGGCGCGGCGGCGGAGAGTGTTGCGTGTCATGTGCTGGGCACCCCTGAGCGTGAAGAATAGTGACGGCGAAATAACTGCTCCATCGTCGTTGGATTAAGTCACTTCAGGCGCTCGCGGTTCCCGCGGCGGGCAGGTACGCGCCAGAACACCGTGCGCGGACCTCGGTGCATCGAGGAGAGTTACCCGTGTAAAAGCGCCGTCAGCGATACGGACCCTAGTTAGGGGCCACCGGCGCCATGCTACTTGCTTCCAACTGAATCGGGAACCGCGGTGGCGCATCCGCGCCACGTGGAATCACCGCGCGTAAGCACGGCCGTGCCCGGATAGTGTTGACCCGACGTCCCGCCGCTACAGTCAGTCCGCTCGATCACCAGCGTGAGCAGCGGATCGGCGCCGAAGCGCTTACTGCGGTACACCGCACGACCGTCGGCATCGAAATCCGGTGGTGCGTACGGATAGAAAGCGGTGTCGGCACCGAGCCGGCTGAACTGCATGCCATCGGAGCGTACATCGATCGACCAGAACGGCTCGGTGCCGCGGACGATCGTGAGCACGATCGGCTGAGGGCGCTCGCGGCGACAGGCGCCCGCGGCGAGGCCGGTGAGCACGGCGAGAAGCAGGGGGGCGAACAGACGAGGGATCATTCGGAGAAGTGTACCTCGAATCCGCGGCCCTGCACGACGGGACCGACCGGTAGACATCCCGCTCCGCGACAGGGGTGAGCCGTTCGTCACAGCGAGTTCCAGCGGCGACACTCCCGTTCTGCCGTGCGCCTGCCGATACTGGACAACACGGATCCCGATTTCAGTCCCCACACGCTTTACCCGACAGCCGACTCATGTGGAACGAGCTCTGCGATGACGCCCACGAGGCGCACGCGATGAAGGTTATTAACCGCGCCATTCTGACGATCGCCGTGTGCTTTTTATCGTTTGGTGGTTTCGCGCTGGCCACGCGCCTTGGCGCTGATGCACCGCCAAGCTCGGTGAGCTACGGCAGCGAGAAAGCTCACCCAGGTGCCGCGGTATTCGGGGACTGACCCGCGCGGCGAGGCGGCCGCGGCCTCGCCACATACAGCGTGTGCATCGGTCCCTTGGTATCGTGGGCCCGCACCCGCAGCGTTTCCACCAGCAGTCCACTGCCGCGCAGCGCATGCGCAAACGCCGGATCATCGCCCACCGACCAGTAGGTGATGATGCCAGGCGGGCGGAGCGCCGCCACCGTCGTTGCGATGCCACGCTGCGCATACAGCCGCGCGTTTTCCGACATGATCATCCCGTCGGGCCCGTTATCGGTGTCGAGCATGATCGCATCGAACTGACCCGCGTGATCACGCAACACGTTCACGATGTCGTCGTGCACCACGCGCACCCGTGCATCTTTCAGTGTCTCCACCGAAATCCCGTACTCGGGATTGGTGTTCCACTCGATCACCTCGGCCAGAAACTCCGCCACCACCACCTCAGCGTCATCCGCCAGCTCCTTGAGCGCCGCGCGCAGCGTGAAGCCGAGCCCAAGGCCGCCAATCAACACGCGGGCGCCGGGCTTGTCCTTGAGGCCAACACACGCGACTTCGGCCAAGCGGTCTTCGGAGAGATGCCGGCGCTGCGACATCAGCTCGATGCCGTTAGCGCGAATGAGATACGACCCGTCATGCCGGTACAGCTCCAGCAGTGAGCCATCCGGAGTGCGGGCGTTGCCAAGACGTTCGAAAGGCTTCATGCGATTCTCAAGAAGACGGAACAACAGTGGCCGACACGATGGAATCGAGTGCCGGAAACCACCGATCGAGATATTTGTTGCCGCGCGACATGATGCGTGACTGCACGGGATCCTCGCCGTACTCAAAGTTCAAGCGTTCGAGCACGTCCATCCCCTCTACCACCACGCCGATCGGCGCGTACAGCTTCTGCCGGTCGAGCTTGGCCGAGTTGTCGACCAGGTTGACGTAGAGCTGCACCATCCGGCTATTCGCGTCCACCGTGGTAAAGGCCACCGTGCCCCGCGTGTTACTCAGTCGCTGCGGCTCATCGGTCATCGCCGACTGCGCCCACTTCGCATTCACCGCCGGATCGCCGTGAATGCCGAACTGCACCACGAATCCCGGCACCATGCGAAAAAAACGATTCCCTGCATAGTAGCCGATCGTGACCAATTCATAGAATCGATCGGCACCGTGCGGCGCGAGGGCGCGCGTGACCTCGATGGTGAACGGCCCCGTGCTGGTCTCGACGCGCACACGGAACGAATCGGGGCTACGCAGTGGCGTGGCAGCGGGTGCGGGAATCACGCGGGGCACGACCTTGGCCGCCGGCGCGCGCGGCTCGGCCGAACAGCCAGCCAATGCGGTCAAGCCGATCACCAGCAGGATTCGGGTAATTCGCACGCTCATGCCATGACGCTCGCTTGCACTGGTAGTCCGTAGGTTCACGAGAAGTCCACGAAGATCGTCAGTCCTCGTCTTCCACCCACAGCACCGCCGTCACGCCGTCGCCCACGCACACGATGCCGGCATCGAGCGCCGACTCCGTGAGCGGATCGAAGCTGAAGCCATTCGTCTGCGGCGACGCCTCGCCGAACACCTCGGCCCAGTCGCCGTTCGTGAAGCAGGTGAACGGCTCCGGCACCATCGCCAGCAGGTCGTTCACCAACGCCTCGGCCTCCGCAGCCGGAATAATCACGGCGTTGCTGCCGAGATCCCGACCGAGCACGCCAGCAGCAATGCGAAGCGCGTCACTCTCGCTCACCTCGAGCCAGCCGTCGCCGAGCGCGCGCAAACCAAGGCCTTCCACGGCCTGATCGGCGAGCATCCGTGATTTCGCCCACTGCGGATGCGGCACGAGCGCGCAGGTAACGCGTCCACTCGTTCGGCGCGCGATGATGGTGTCAGTCAGCATGATGGATGGGGTGAGGTTGTGCGCAATATGCCACCGGGATTGGACGGCGTGCGCCGCACCACCGAGATTGAAGCAATCCTCACTCCTCCCCCAGACCGTGGACATGCCGATGGTTCGCTCTGCCCTGCTCGCTGCCTTCGCGCTGGCCGCGATCGCCGCACCGGTTACAACGCCCCTGTCCGCTCAGGCGCCCGAGGCGATTCCCGCCAAGTACGCCGAGGTCGCGAACCGCATCATCGCCGCCGCTCAGGCCGACTCGGCCGGCGCCTGGAACCGTATCGCCGAGCTCACCGACCGGTTCGGCCACCGACTGTCGGGGTCCAAGGCCCTCGAAGACGCGATCGTCTGGACCGCCGCCACGATGGAAAAGGATGGCCTCGCCAACGTGAAGCGCGAGAAGGTCATGGTGCCGTATTGGGTGCGCGGCGCCGAGTCCTTGGAACTGGTCGCGCCACGTCGGCAACTGATGCCGATGCTCGGCCTTGGCGGCAGCATCGCCACGCCGGCCGCCGGCATCACCGCTGAGGTGATGGTGGTGGCCAGCTTCGAAGAGCTCACGCAACGCGCGGCCGAAGCCAAAGGCAAGATTGTGCTGTACGACGCCGAATGGCGCGACTACGGCTACAACGGCTCGTTCCGTCGGCTGGGTGCCATTGCCGCCGCGAAGGTCGGTGCCGTGGCGTCGCTGGCGCGCGCGGCGGGTCCGTACAGCATGCGCACGCCGCACACCGGCAGCATGAGCTACGACTCCACGGTGAAGAAGATTCCGCACGCCAGCGTGACGTCGGAAGACGCGATGATGATGCGTCGCATGATCAACCGCGGCGACAAGGTGCGCGTGACGCTCAAGATGAGCGCCAAGATGTTGCCCGACGCGCAGAGCCACAACGTGATGGGTGAGCTGCGCGGACGCGAAAAGCCCGCAGAGATCGTGGTGATGGGCGGCCACATCGACTCGTGGGACGTGGGTCAGGGCGCGATGGACGACGCCGGTGGCGTGGTGATCGCCTGGGAGGCGATTCGCCTGCTCAAGAAGTTGGGACTCACACCGCGTCGCACCATCCGCGCCGTTGGCTGGACGAACGAAGAGAACGGCATGCGCGGCGGCAATGCGTATCGCGACGCGCACCAGAACGAAGTGCACCAGCTCGCGATCGAATCCGACGGCGGCGTGTTCTCACCGCTGGGCTTCGGCTTTACTGGGTCACCCGCTGCTCGCGCGATCGTAACGGCGATCGGCTCGTTGCTGAATCCGATCAACGCCGGCAAAATCGAAGCATCCGGTGGCGGCGCAGACATTGGACCGATCATGGCCACCGGCGTGCCGGGCATGGGGCTGAACGTGGACGGCACGCGTTACTTCTGGTTCCACCACACCGACGCCGACACGCCAGACAAGCTCGATCGGGCGGAAGTGCAGCGCTGCGTGGCGGCCATGGCGGTGATGGCCTACATCGCGGCGGATATAGAGCAGGGGTTGCCACGGTAAGTGGCGACTCTCAACTGCTAACTCGCAACTGCCAACGGCTTAGGAAGCAGGGAGGAGGGTGTCAGGGCGGAGGAAGCAGGACAGCTGCGTTGTATTCCTGCCTGCTTCCTAAGCTTTTGGCAGTACGCCGTTGGCAGTTCACACCGAGACAACTAAAACGGTACCGCACTCGTCACCACCAGCTCGACCCCCGTGTCCGGATGCGTGAACGCCAGCGACTCGGCATGCAGCAGCAACCGCTCGCCGTACTCAGGGGCGCTGCGCCCGTAGAGGCGATCGCCCACGATCGGCGCGTCGAGACCAAGCGGATTGGACGCATGCACGCGTAACTGGTGGGTGCGCCCCGTGTGCGGGGTGAAGGCCACCTTGGTCTGCCCGCCAGCGCGCTCCAGCACGTGCCAGCCGGTCACCGCGGCCTTCCCGCGCACCGGATCGTGGATTTGCCGGGGCCGGTCGTCGATATCCACGCGCAGCGGAAAGTCGATCACGCCCTCGTCGCCCACGACCTCGCCATCCAGCCACGCCACGTAGCGTTTGCGGATCTCGCCCAGCGAGAACAGGCGCTGCAACGCCGAGAAGGTGGTCGCGCGCTTGGCCGCCAGCAGCACGCCCGAGGTGTCGAGATCGAGGCGATGCACCACCAGCTGTCCGGTGGCATCGGGATAGCGCACCCGCAGGCGCGTGGACACCGAATCGCGCAGCAACCCGCTACGGCCGGGCACCGACAACAGTCCGCACGGCTTGTCGACGACGACGAGGTATTCGTCTTCGTACAGCACCCGCGGCTCCGACTCGGCGATGGCGGCGGCCCCGAACACCGGTGGCGGGTCGGCCGGGAGCCCACCCAGCATGTGCGCCAGAATGGGTGGACACTTCCCCTGACAGGCGGGATAGAACGAGCCGGCGCGACGATCCCCCGTGCGGGGCGGGGCGCCCCACCAAAACTCGGCCAGCGCCAGCGGACGGAGCCCCAGCGCGTACGCCTGCGCAAGCAGCTTTGGCGCCGCACAGTCCCCCGCACCACCGGGTGGTTCCTTGGGCGCGAACAGGTCGCGCAGGGCGCGCACCTCGCCCCGCGCATTGGCGAAGTGATACGTGTTCTGGATGGCCGGCAGCAATTCACGCGAGCGCGCGGTCCGCGCCTCGTCGTCGGCGCCAAGGTCGTACAGTTCGGCCTCACCGGGAATCCAGACCGCGTCGCGCGCCGCGGCATCGTACGCGGGCGGCGACCAGCCGTCGACTACCCACTGGCCCGCCACCATGCCAGAGAAAGCCCGCAGATAGCCTGGCGTGCCATCAGGAGCGACGACCACCAGCACCCCGAACATTTTCCCGTTGCCCGGCTCGTCGAGCCTCCACGGGGCCATCACGGGCAATTGCAACAGGGCCATGGTGTCCATGGCCGCCCGCCGGGCGAGCGGATGGACCGCCGCGCGATCGAAGGGACTCGGAAATCGCGCGGGGAGATCGCTGACGTCGGGTGGCGAGGTGAACCGGATCACGTGTGCACGTTAACGAAGTCACGCCGCCACGTACGGCACCGGCCACATACCCGGCGCGTTTTGCGTTATCATAGGCGCTTCGCACGGCAGGTCAGGCGTTCACTCACAGGAGAACCGCACATGCGTCGTTCAGGCTGGCTCGTTGCACTTCCACTCGCGGCCACGATTTTCGGCGGCTGCGCGAGCGCATCGAAGACCACGCCCACGTCCGCCTCGGCTGGCGCGGCGCTGACCCTGTGGAAGTCCGGCGCCGCCGCGTTCGGTATGTTCGTGCCCAACGAGCGGCCACCGGCTCCGCCCGCCGCCGGCGCCACGCGCCTCCCGCCGCTGTATACCGAAGCCGGGGCCAAGGCGCTCGCCGAAAATCCGCTGCTCGACTACCTCTTCCTGAATCTCGAAGGCGCCTACGACGCGAACGCGGTGCGTGCCATGGCGACGGGCATCCGGATGAGCGGCACCACCACACGGCCCACGCTGCTGGTGCGCATTCCCACCATCGAAGCCGCCGGCGTCGAGCTCACCCGCGCCCGCGTAAAAGAAGTGCTCGGCCTCGGTGCCGACGGCGTGGTGATCCCGCACGTGCGCAGCGCGGCGGAAGCGCGCACGGCCGCGGCGTTCTTCACCGAAGCCGGCGCCAACGTCTGGTCGCCCGCCAACCCCAAGGGCACCGTGATCGCGATGCTGATGGTGGAAGACAAGGGCGCGATCGTCGAGTTGCCTGAGATCGCCGCCGTGCAGGGCTACAGCCTGCTGTCGTGCGGCATCGGCAGTCTCACGCAAAACATGGGCGGCGACGCCCCGGGTGCCGAGGCGGCGTGCCAACGAGCACGAGACCTCGGAGCCAAGGCGGGCATGCCCAGCATGATGACGGCCAGCGCCAGCACGATCAAGAACCGGATCGAGAAGGGCTACCTCGGGCTGCTGCTGTCCGGCACGGCCGACCAGGCGTCGGCGATCATCCGCACCGGACGGCCGATCGCGAAGCGTCCGTAAGGCATCGGTAATTCGTCACCATGACCCAGCCCACCGACTCCGTCCCCGCCCTGCTGACACTGCTGAAGATCGAGCGCGAACAGCTCCTCGCGCAGTTCGCCGCGATCCCCGTCGAAAACCGTGCACTCCCGAACGGCGCGGGTGGCTGGTCGGCCGCGCAGATCGTGGAACATGTCGCGCGCGTGGAAGGCAACGTGGCGCGCATGATCGCCAAGGGGGCGACGCTGCCGCACACGGCGACGTCCGACGAACAACAGGCGGGACTGCTCACGGCCACGCGGATTCGTTGGGTACGCGATCGGACCAACAAGGTCGAAGCGCCGGAACGCGTGCGTCCTGCCGAGGGGCTGAGCCCCGACGAGGCCCTCGCGCAACTGCACGCCTCGCGCGCCGCAGTCCTCGAGGCCTTCACCGCCGCCGATCCGGCCGTGCTCGACGGCATCCTCTTCCCGCATCCGTTCATCGGTCCGCTGACCTTGCGCGCGTGGGTCGAACTCGTGGCGCATCACGACGCGCGACACGCCGAGCAGATGTCGGAGTTGCGGCGCGCCTAGCCCGCGCGCGGCACCCACCCCTTCACCGCGTTGGCCCTCGCCTCGTAGGTGACGCGCCCGCTGTCATCAGCCGGCAGACACTCGCGTAGCCGAGCCGTGAGCTGCGCGATCGCTTCCGGTGCCATCGTCGCCATCGTCTCACCCACGGCAGCCCACCCGACGACGATGGCCCAGAACTCATCGAACGACGCGAAGGTGCGTTGCACGATGATGTCGCGCAGTTCGACGTCGATCAGTCCCGCCTCGCGCCACAGCTCGTGCAGCACATCGGCGCGCGAAGCCTCGGGACTCGGCGGCGCCGGCACCACGGCACCAAGTGCACGCATCTCACGCTGCACCACGTGGTACGGGAAGCCGCCACCGTGCATGTCCCAGGCATACGCCGTGACCACGCCGCCGGGGCAAACCACGCGCGCCATTTCGGCGACACCCTTGGCCGGGTCGGGCACGAAGAAGATCACGAGCGGCATCACGGCGGCGTCGAACGCGTCGTCGGGATACGGCAGCGCCATCGCATCCCCTTCGCGCAGGTCGGCGTCGCGCAGCGCCGGCCGCTGCTGCGCGAAGACCAACTGCGCCGCGGACGGGTCCACACCGTGCACGGCCGCCGGCGCACCGTGCAGCGCGAGCAACTCGGTGAACGCGCCATTGCCGCAGCCTACGTCGAGCCACCGCCGTCCCGTCGGCAGCGCCAGCCACTCCAGAAACGCGGCACCGACCAGTTGGCTCCACACGCCCATGTAGCGCTCGTACGACGCGCCGTCATCGAAACGGATCTGGTCGGTGCCCGCGTTCACCAGGGCACCGCCGTCACGTCGGTATACGAAAAGTCGTCACCAACGAACAGCAGCGGCTCACCGCACGACAGCGCCAGCGCATAGCTGAAGCAATCGCCGCAGTTGAGCGCCGCCCGATGCCGGCCACGCCCAAACGTGCGCGCCGCATCACGCGCGATCGCCACCTGATCGGCGTCGACGTCCCTGACCTCCGCCTTGAGGGCGCGCAGCAGCGCGTCGAGCTGGGCTTCCCCTAGCTCACCAAAACGCCCCAGCAATACGAGTGAGGCCTCAATGACGGTGCCGGCAGAGACGAATCTGCTGGCAGACTGTTCGATGGCGGCGACGAGTCGGGGCGCACTCGACTCATTGTACATGATGGCGACGAGCGCCGAGGTGTCGATGACCATGGCGCGCTAGCGCGGCACGCCGTGGTCGTCGTAGCCAAGCAGCTCGTCCGGATCGCGGGGATCGAGCACCGGCAGACCAGTGAGTCGTTCCTGAACCCGCCGAACGGCCGTCTCCAGACGGTAGTGCGTATGCCGCATGGTCTCGCGCGCGAGTCGCTCTTCGAGGGCCCGACGGATGGCCTCGGTGATCGACTCACCGGTGGCCACGGCAAGGGCACGCGCCAACCGGTCGGTTTCCGGGTCTTTGATGCTGAGGGCCACTATTTATACCTGTATATAAATTATGGTTGAATTATATACAGCGTAGCCAGTGCGTCAAGACTCCGCGCGCGCAGCTCACACCGCCGTCGACTCCGCCAGCGCGTGCGCCAGTCGACGCACCCCTTCCTCGAGCGCCGGCGCGTCGTAGTGCGCGAAACTCAGTCGCATGTGCTGCGCGAACCCGCCGCCGCTGCTGAACCGCGTGCCGACATGGAACGCCGCGCCACCAGCCATCGCGACGGGGAGGAACTCCGCCGCCGATCGCGCCGCCGGCAGCTGCGCCCACACGAAGTAGCCGCCCGTCGGTTCGACGAACGTCACGGCGGGCAGCCGCTCGCCCAGCGTGCGGCACAGCACCGCCGACCGCTCGGCGTACACGCGGCGTAACCCGTCGAGCACGGCGTCGGCCAGTCCGAGATCGATCAGGCTGCGCATCACCCCCGACACGAACGGATTCAACCCCCCACCGCTTTGCACGACGCCCGATGTCGTGATGGTGCGCAGTACGTCAGGCGCGCCCTGCACCCACCCCAGCCGCACTCCGGGGGCGCAGATCTTGGAGAACGAGCCCAGCGAGAGCACGCGCGCGGACTGGCCGTACGCCGCGAGCGGCGGTGATGGTGCAGTACCGAAGTCGAGCAGGTGATAGACCTCGTCGGCGACGACGAGTAGATCGTGCGTGTGGCTGACGGCCATGAGTTGCTCGCGTCGAGCCACCGACATCGTGGTCCCCGTCGGATTCTGAAACGACGGAATGGTGTAGAGGAACGCGGGACGGTGATGCACCAACGCGTCCTGCAGCGCATCGATCCGGATGCCATCCCCGTCGATGGGAATACCAACCACCTGCAGCCCGTGATCGCGAAAGATCTCGAGCGCGAGAAAGTACGTCGGCTCTTCCACGAAGATCGTGTCACCCGGGCGCGTGAATCGGGTGCAGACCAGATCGAGCGCCTGCGAGACGCCGGCCGATACCACCAGCTCCGCCGCCGTCACCGGCATCGCGTAGCGACGGCTCAGAAACTGCGCGAGCGAATTTCGAAATGCCGCGTTCCCCTCATCGGCGCCATACTGCAGGAGCTCGGCATCACCTTGCGCCAAACAATGGTCCGTGGCGGTACGCCAGGCCGCCAACGGCAGGAGCGACAACGATGGCTGTCCTTTGCCGATGTCGATGATGTCCGGGTAAGATCCCATCGCGACGACGACCCTAGTACCGAAACAGCCGATTGAACTTCACCACCAGTGCGCGGTTCTTGAGCCCACGCACGGTGGTCGGCGTGGCGTAGCGGTCATCGCGTACGTCGCGCTCGTCGGTGTACACCAGAAACAGCTCACTGCCCGGCGCATACTCCCAGCGAAAGCGCAGGTTCGTGCTGAAGGCGCGGTCGGCAGAGTTGTACTGTACCAGTCCGCTGGCAAACATCAGTGGCGTGAACCCGTAGTCCACCCGCGCTCGGGCGAGTCGCGTGGTGAACGACGACGTGGGCCGTTCAACCCGTGTAATCGAGAATGTGGGTTCCAGCGCGAGCCGCTGGAAAATGGCGATGCGCGCCGATGAAAACGTGCTGCCCGGTCCGATCGTGATGCTGCGAATCGTGCCGTCGTAGAACTGACCGGCTTGCACTCTGATGGTACCCGACGCGCGCCGCTGCGCACCAAAGCCGTACGACAACGCCACGTCGGAGAAGCCGTATCCACCCGGCGCGATGGCCGCTGGCGCGCCGGACGGCGTGAAGGGCTGGCGCAGGAACTCGTAATTGCGCGTGACATCGAATCCTACCACATCGCTATTGGCGAACTCGGTGTCGAAATGGCCGCGCCACACCCGCGTCTCTACCTTGCCCGCACCATTCTCGACGTACTCGCCCGATGCCGTCCCGGTGAACTTGCGCACCACCGTTTGATTCACCGGTCGGGGACTGAACCGCAGTTCACCGAAGGACCGGTTGATGTCGGAGCGCCGGCGAAAGCCAACTTGCGGATCGAAGTTGCGCCCCACCGCGAGAAACTCGGCTTTCGCCCCAACCCGATCCACGCTGTAATCCAACCGACCTTGATAACTCTGGTCGTCGCCAACGACGCCGGTCGTTTGACTCTGTGCCCAGTACGCGCCGGCCGTGAGTGCCTGCGACAGCAGGAACGCGCCATCCAGACCGTACACCGCATTCGATCCCGTACGCGACGTGGCGACCGATCGGTTGGTGATCATGGCGCCGATCGAACTGCGCTGCAGCACGTCGCGCTTCACGCGCACCACCGTAAAATTGGTCGGTTCGGCCTTGAGCGCCGCGTCGCCCGACGTGCCGATGTTCATGAGGCCGACGGCGTACTTGCCCAGCTTTCCGGTAAGTCGGCCGCCCACGTTGATCGGCACAACGCCGCCGTTGTCGAGGCCAATGCGCCGCGTGTAGAACAGCTGCGGCGTATCGGCACCACCGCTGCCGCCAAATGCGCCATTGCCGCCGCGTGCGAAGTCGAAGATACCGCGACCTTCCAAGAAGAACTCGCGCTTCTCGGGAAAGAACAGACTGAATCGCGTGAGGTTAACCTGCTGTTCGTCGGCCTCGACCTGCGCGAAATCGGTATTGACCGTGAGATCGGCCGTAAGATTGGGCGTGACGGCGTACTTGATGTCGCCGCCGATTTCACTGCCCACGCTGTTGTTGATGGCCGGCGTGCGCACGCGGTCGGTGGTGCTCCTGGCGATCACGTACGGCTTGAGCTCGATGTTCTTGCCGGTTTCGGGGAGATCGAGACCCACTAGCGTGCCGCCAGCCGACACGCGATTGAGGGCCTGCGGACCGGCCAGGATACGCGGCACGGGCGTGAGGTAGTCCCATTCATTCTTGTGCCGCACGGAGCGCCGGATCTGCATGCCCCACACCTGATCGGGCCCCGCGCGATAGCGCAGCGACTTGAACGGAATCGCCATCTCGACGGTCCATCCACCATCGAAGCGTCCGGTCTTCGACGTCCACACCGGATTCCAGTCGGTGTTGGAGGCGCCTTCGTCCACAATGGAGTAGTCGGCGCGCGCGCCGAGTGGATTGGTGTAGAACGCAAACCCACTGCGGCGATCGTAGAACGTGTCGAAGAGCACGCCGATGTGTTCGTTGTTGCGCAGACCACCGGTGTCGCGTCGCAGTTCGTTCACGATCCATTCCGCGGGCGGTGACGCGTCGTAGCAGCGACAGGACAGGTAGATGTTGCGATCATCGTACGTGATCCAGATGTCGCTACGCTCGGTGGCTGGTGCTCCGGCGTCGGGCGCGACCTGAATGAGGCCACCGAAGGCAGCCTCGCGCGTGTATACGGCTTCGTCGAGCACGCCATCCAGCGTGAGTGGTACGGTGAGCTTGATGGCGCGCACCGTAGCCTTCTGGGCGGAGTCGCGGGTAATCACCGCCGGAGCCACGGGTGCGGGCGGTCCGGTGATAACGGTGGTCGGCTGCGCGAACGCGGATGCGAAGGGAAGCGCCGCGAAGACGAACGCGAACGCGAACGCGGCGGCGCCTGCGGATCGGCCCCCAGTCAGATTCTTCATCCGCGAAGGATACGGCCGCGGCCCCACCGGGGGGAGTCGGCGGGACGCGACTTCGCCTATTTCACGACCACCTTGGCGTCTTCGACCAGCACCGCGAACGTGTAGCCCGCGCCGACATCGCGATTCAGGCGCACGGTGCCGGTGATCGTCACCGTGGCGCCGACCGTGACGACATCCAGCGTCGTCACGGTGATGTCGTGCGTGCCCGTCGCGGCGTCACCGGTGCCGTCTTGCAGGTGAATCCAGTTCTTGCCCATCACGGCGGCGTTGTATTTCACCACTGTGCCGCGCACCGACACCACCGTGTTGGCCAGCCGATCTTTCTGCGTCCACAGCTCGGCGATCGTCCGCGCGTCGGCGCCGGTCGCCTTGGCCACCGGAGAGACCTGCGCGTCGGGGGCCGGCGGTGCGCCATCGGTGGTAGCCTGGCCATCCGTGGCCGCGATCTCTGAGGGCAACGTACCCGGTGCATCGAGCGACCCGAAGTAGATGCGGTCGAAGGTGCGCTTGAGCGTCTTCGACTCGAACTGCTCCATGAGCAAGGCGTTGTACACGGTCACTGATGCGCCGACGACAAGCGGCGCCTCGAGCACGGCTACCCACAGCTCGCCCGTTGCCGTCTTGAGCCGGAGGTAGACATAGGGCGCGACCGCGATCCGCTCGACCAGCGTTCCGGTCAGTGCGTGGCCAAGTGGTTTGGCTGATGCCGTGGCTGATGCCGTGGCCGGCGCCGTGGCGGTCGCCGCTGCCGGTGTACGCAACGACGTATCAGCTGTGCCCCCGTTCGCCTTGTCGCCGGCGGAACAGGCAACGGTGAACACCACGATACACACGAACGGAACAGACCAACGCATAAGAACTCGCCGAAGAGAGACTAACAGAACGTGGCGGTGCGCGGACGAGTCCGTCGCCGCGCCGCTATGGCGCCGGAGAACGCCGTACGGGAGCAGCCGGACCGTCGAAATAATCCACGACGCGCTGCGCGGCCCGTCCGATCATGTCTTCCGTCTCGCCCAGTGATCCCGTCACAGCATTTACGAAAAAGGCAACGATGATAGTTCCCGATCGCGCATAGATCATCCCCACATCATTGGCGATGACCGGGCTATCGCCCGTCTTGTGCGCCACCGGGACATCGAGAAAATGTGGCAGCCGGCGCGCGCCGGCTTGCTGCCGACGCAGCATCGTGCGCATCATCGCCGCACTTGAGGCCGAGGTCATCGTACCACGCTCGATGGCCTCGAGCAGGCGCCCGGTTTCGCGTGGATTCATGTCGCCCAACCAATAGGCGTGGTCCTGCACCGGCAGCCGGCTCCGACCATCGGCGAGAATCTTTTTATTAGCCGGTTCGAGAACCATGTCTACCCACGCGGCCCGCGCGCCGGTAAACAGCGACGCATACAGCGCAAACAGCGCGTCACCCTGCTGTGCGTACTGCAATCCTGTCGTCTCCTCGGCCGTCAGCGTGTCGAACGCCGGATTCACCAGCGCCAGAATCTTGCGGCGATACACATGCCCGCGCGCCACCATGCTCAAGTGCGCAAAGCCCGAGCGCTTGAGCCACGCATTGAGACTGTCTACACCGCCGACGCGCGTCAGCAGGAGATCCGTGGCCACGTTATCGCTCGTGATCACCATCTCCGTGAGCAAGTCTTTTATCGTGGGCGTTTGGCCGAGGTCGTGATACTGCAGCACCCCCGACCCATCGCGCAAATCGGCCCGACGGATTTCCACGCGGTCGTCGAGCTTGATCTTGCCCTGGTCCACCAACTGAAAGGCGCGGACGAGGATTGTCAGTTTGATGACACTCGCACTACTGAACGCCTCGTCGGCGCGCACGGCCGCCTCTTCACCAGTGGTGAGATGCTTCACGTACACGCCGGTGCGCGCGGGCATGCGCGCGAGCTCGGATTCGAGCAGGCGGGTGAGGCCGCTTGTGGTGGGCTGCGCCGCCGCCGAGGCAAACGCGAAGGCGGAGAGAGCGCCGAGCGCCGCACCGGCGATGGTGCGCCGCAGGATCGCGTAGCGTGCGTTCGCAACGTGGTGAATCAACATCATCAGTTCCGGGTTCGGTGATCGATTTTCAACGACGCTGACCGCGTGAAGACCCCTTGAACAGCCAAGTACGGAGCGTGTCGCTCACGGCAGCCGCTCGCGCAGATACGCGGCGACCTCAACATCGCCCGCCTGATTGGTTGCCACCTTCATGGTGATGGCGTACAACTCGGCGCCGTTCACGTGCAACGCCGCCCCGTTGAGCGCGAGAAACACCAACGCGCAGGCCAGCCCGGTGCGCTTGTTGCCATCGTTGAATCCTTGCGAGCGCGCAAAGCCCACGAGGTATGCCGCCGCGAAGTCGGCGAGGTTGGCCGATTCATCGTAGCTCCAACGCTGTTGGGGACGGGCCAACGCCGACAAGACGACGTTCTGATCGAGCACGCCGTGCGCCCCGCCAAAACGCTCGATCTGCTGCGCGTGAATCGCCAGGAGCGTGCTCTCCGTAAGCCAGCGGGGCTCCGCCCTCATGCGCGCCGGATCTACTTGGCGAGGGCGCGGAACACAGCATCGTACTCCGCCATGATCTTCTCGTGGACGGCGAGCGCCTCGGCGGTTTCCGGGGTGTGCGGCACCACGCGAAACCCGCCCATGCCGTCTTCAATCCACTCGAGCTCCTGACCCGCCGTGACCGCCAGCCGGCGCGCGACCTCGGCCGGGAGTGTGGTGACCACCGAAGCGCCTTGCGCGCGGGTCTTACTCACGAGAATGGCCATGGCAACCTCACGGTTCGGGAATTTGCCCCACAACAGGGAGATTATGTAACTAAAGTGTGACTGTCAAGCGCTGAACCCGACGGCCGACTCAGCGCGGCCGCCCGCCGTTGGGCGACGTAAACAGCGCCACGTCCAGGCCCAGCGTGCGCACGATGGCCGCGAAGCGCGGGCTGGCACGAACGGGATCGAAATACTGACTTCCCAAGAGATTGTTCACGCCGAGTTCGCCCCGCCGCGCACTTTCCTCGAGCGCCGTCAACGCCTGCGCCGTGTCGCCCAATCCAAGCCACGCGATTGACCAGACGGATCCTCCCTCGTCGCGGCCGGCAAAGCGGGCGCGCTGTTGGCTGAGCAGCGTCGTGGCGCGCCCACGGTCGCCGGTCTTGGCGATGACGTAGATCGCGCGGCTGATGGCGCCAGGGTATGGCGACAGACGAAGCAGGACCTCGGCACGCCGACGCGCCTCAGCGACTTGCCCGCCTTCCCAGAGCACGGTCAAGATTGTGGACGAAGCCGACAGCGTCGAATCCATCTCCCAGACTCGATTGGCCAACTGGATCGCCTCGGGATACCGACCAGCGAGGGCGAGCAGCTGCGCGCCCGTGATCATGTTTCCCACACCCCCGGGATCGAGGGCCACCGTCACCAACGCAGCCTCGGCGGCCTCGTCAAACCGGCCGACTACCACCAGGAACCGTGACCGGGTTGCCTGCGCGTCCGCGTTCTGGGCGTCCAAGCGCACGGCCCGCAGCGTAGCCTCGTCCGCCGCGCGCCATTGGTACCCGACGGTCCGGGCGTATCCCAACGCCGCCCAAGCGTCGGCGGACAGCGAATCCAGCGCCACTGCGCGTTCGCTCGCCGCCATGGCCGATGGGACCGCCTCGACTGCCGGCACCATGGCGTACAGTGCCAGCGTTACCCAGGTGCGTCCGAGCGCAGCGTAAGCTCGCGCGAACTGCGGATCCCGGGCGATCGCCTGCTGGAAGTAGTCGCGGGCCGGCAGGAGGCTTAGACCGCGCCGCTCGAAGAGATACACGCCGCGTTGGTACAGATCGTACGCCTCGAGATCGGTGGTGCCGCGGGCCGCCGTGGGCGCCGGCGCGGCACCGCCCGCCAGCGTAACCTGCAACGCCCGCACGATCGCCTGCGCGATGTCGTCCTGCACCGCGAACACGTCCTTGGCATCGCGCTCGAAGCTGTCGCTCCAGAGGACCAACCCCGTACGCGCGTTGGTGAGCTGCGTGGCGACGCGCACTTTCCCGCCCGCCCGGCGCACGGTGCCTTCAAGCACGCCGCCCACATTCAACGCCGCGCCAATCTCCTGCGCCGACTTCTGCTTGCCGCGAAACGCCGCCGCCGAACTGCGCCCGGCGAGTTGCAACCCCGGCACTTTGCCGAGCGCGTTCGACAGCTCATCGGCCATGCCCTCAGCGAAATACGCGTTCGCGGTATCGCCGCCCACACTTTCGAAGGGGAGCACGACCAGCGAGCGAATGGGCGACGCGCTGTCGGTCGCCACGGGGCCGGTCTCCGTACCGGTGGGCGACGCGCTCGATGCGGTGGCGCGTGGGCGAAGCAGGGCCCAGCCACCGACAGCCAGCACGGCCACCACAACGCTCACCGCCACCAGTGGCGTGCGTCGCCGACGCGGCGCCGCCGCCTGCTCGCCGCTTCCCGTGGTCACACTCGCTAGTCGCGTAAGCAGCGTATCCGCACTGGCCGGGCGCTGCGCGGGGTCCTTCTCCAGACACT
This sequence comes from Gemmatimonadota bacterium, assembly GCA_002737115.1. Lineage (GTDB taxonomy): Bacteria > Gemmatimonadota > Gemmatimonadetes > Gemmatimonadales > Gemmatimonadaceae > Gemmatimonas. Next base: position 17,939 of record NSHR01000035.1, read on the forward strand.
GCATCACGAGCGCGGCGACGTCCAGCGGTACCAGCAGGCGCGCTGCGTTCAGTAGCGGCGGCGCTTCGCTGATATGCGCCGCCACCATCGCCTGCGGCGTGCTCCGTGCGGCAAACGGATGCGCGCCCGTCAGCAGCTCGTACGCCACCACGCCCCACGCATACAGATCGGCGCGCGCGTCGGTGTTCACATCACCAAGTGCCTGCTCCGGCGCCATGTAGGCCGGCGTGCCGATGGAGGTGCCCAACGAGGTGAGCGTGTTCCCCTCGACCTTGGTGGTCGAGGCCGAGAGCGCCTTGGCGATGCCGAAGTCCGTCACCACCGCCGTGCCGCGCGAGAGCAGCACGTTTTCCGGCTTGATGTCGCGGTGCACAATGCCGCGCTCGTGCGCATAGGCCAGCGCCTGCGCGATGTTGCGCAGGATACCGAGCGCCTCAGCCACCGGCACGGGGCCCGCCACCAGGCGCGCCCGCAGCGAGTCGCCGCGCACGAAGGGCATGGTGTAATACGGCAGCCCGTCGCTCGTGGTGCCCGCGACGAGGACCGGAACGATGTGCGGGTCCTGCAGTGCGGCCGCGAGCTTGATTTCGCGCGTGAAACGCTCAGCGCTGAGCGCGGCCGTGCGTTCGGGGGAGAGCACCTTCACCACCACCTCGCGCCCCAGCGCATGCTCCTGCGCCACGAACACGCGCGACATGCCACCGCCCCCAAGCTCGCGCTCGAGGGTATAGCCGTCGCCGAGCGCTGCTTGCAACTCGTCGCGGACGCTACTCATCGGGGATCACCAGGCGTACCAAGTCGGGGCGGCATCGGCGCAACATACCACGCCACCCGATCGACGGCGACCGGCAGCGACCGGCAGCGACCGGCGCGTGGACGGCATAACGCGGCGGTGGTACTTTCTGCCTCTCGTTCAGGCCTGCCCGCACATTTCCGCACCCACCCGGCGATACCCGATCACACCGAAACCCATGACACGTCGCACGCCACTCGCTATTGCCGCTGCCCTGACCGTGTCTTTCTTCGGCCTGCATCCGCGCGACGCACACGCGCAGGCACCGGCCCAAGCCTCCACCGCACGCGCCGCCGTGATCGCCGTCGCCGACTCCGCGCTGGTCGCGATCACGCGAGGCGACGTCGTCGCGTTCACTGACCTGATGGTGCCGGAGGCCGTGATGTTCCCCACGTCCACCCGTGATGGCGTCACGGTGTATCGGGTGCGCACGCGCGAGGCTCAGCGCAACACGCCAATGACCGGCATTACCGAGCGCGGCTTCGCGCCGCAGGCCATGGTGAGCGGTGGCGTGGCCATGGTGTGGTACCCCTACGATCTCTACGTCAACGGCGCCTGGTCACACTGCGGGGCCGATGTGTTCACGCTCGTGAAAAGCGCAGGGCAGTGGCGCATCGCGGCGATGGCGTGGAGCGCCGAGCAGCCGCCGGTGTGCGAGAAACATCCGGCGGGGCCGCCAGCGAAGCGCTGAACGACGGCCGAGTTGTATTCGGCGTGCTTCACCGCGTACCTTTTCCCTGCGGGGCAATAACGACCTGATGAAGCCGTTCGCTACCGTGATCGCATGAAACTCACGCGCGCTTCGAGGAGGGCGGCGGCGATGCTTCCGGCACCGACCATCATGACAGCGGACGACCTGCTCACGTTGCAAATGCCGGACAAGCGCACGGAACTGGTGCGAGGCCGGCTCGTTGTTCGAGAACCGGCCGGATTGTGGCATGGCGACGTGGCGGCCCGAGTGCTGGTGGCGATCAGCAACTACCTCGCCGCCGACCGCGCTCGTCAACCCTCTGGTGTCCCTCGCGGGATGGTGGTCGCCGCTGAAACGGGATTCACGCTGCAGCGGAATCCGGATACCGTGCGGGCGCCTGACGTGGCGTTCATTCGCGTCGATCGCCTGCCACCCGGAACGCATAGTGGATTCGCCGATTTCGCCCCCGATCTCGCCGTCGAAGTCCTTTCTCCATCGGATCGGCCCGGCGAGGTGCTGGCCAAGGTCGCCGACTGGCTCACCGCCGGGACGGCGCTCGTCTGGACCATCGATCCCGAGCGGCGGCGAGCGCGCGTCTATCGCGCCGATGGCTCGGATACGGTGTTGAGTCGAGACGACCTGCTCGAGGGAGAGGATGTGCTGCCCGGTTTTCGCGTGTCGATCGCCGCGCTGGTCGACCGGCCGTAGACACAACGGCGCGCGGTACGCCCGAGGAAATTTCTGCCTCCCGCGGGGTAGCCGTCGCTCCCGTTGCGCAGTCACTTCCCCGCTGATGCAACAGACACCAACATCCTCGACTGGGGACCGGCCGATTCCAGTCGACGTGGAGCACGAACTGGCAACGCTGCAAGCGCTGCTGGACGGTACGCCAACCGAAGCCGAGTACCTGCTGCCCGTCTTGCAGCAGGTGCAGCGGCAATTCGGGTACGTATCGCCAGCCGCAATCCGGTTCGTCGCCGAGGCGTTCAACCGGTCGCGCGCCGAGGTGTATGGTGTCGTTTCGTTCTACCACGACCTTCGTGAGCAGCCCGTCGGCGACATCGTGGTGCAGCTGTGCATGGCCGAAGCCTGTCAGGCCGTGGGGTGCCGCGAACTGGCGCGCCACGCCGAGTCGTCGCTGGGGGCAACGCTGGGCAGCACCACGCCGGACGGCCGCGTGCAGCTGGAAGCGGTGTATTGCCTGGGGAATTGCGCGTTGGGGCCGTCGGTTCGCGTGGGTGATGCGGTGTATGGCAGCGTCACCGGCGAGCGGTTGACCACGTTGGTGAGCGACGCCGTGCGCGCGGCCCGCGACGATGCCCGCGACGATGCCCGCCCGGTGGCCGATGTGCTCCAAGCGACGCTGGCAAAAGTCGGACATCCCCGCGTTCGCGTGTTCGTCCCGAACGACACCGCGGCACGATCGGTCGGTGCTGATGCCGTCGCGTCCGCCATCGAGGCTCTGGGGCTCGACATCGACGTGGTCCGCAACGGATCGCGCGGCGCGTACTGGCTGGAGCCCCTCGTCGAGATCGAGACGGCCATTGGCGATGTCGAAAGCCGCGTCGGCTTTGCCAACATCACCGCCGAACAGGTGGTGGCCCTGTTCGCCGACGGCCAGATGCCGAGCGCGGCGCATCCGCTATCGGTCGGCCTCGTGCACGAGATTCCCTGGTTGCGCGACCAGCATCGCCTCACCTTCCGGCGCGCCGGCGTCATCGATCCGCTGTCGCTCAGCGACTACCGGCTGCACGGCGGCATGGCTGGCCTGGAGCAGGCACTCACGATGACCGCGCAGGCCATCGTGGATGAGGTGAAAACGTCCGGGCTGCGCGGGCGCGGTGGTGCGGCGTTTCCGGCGGGCATCAAGTGGCAGACGGTGCTCAACGCGGAATCCACCACGAAGTACATCGTGTGCAATGCCGACGAAGGCGACTCGGGCACGTTCGCGGACCGGTTGCTCATGGAGGCGGATCCGTTTCAGCTCGTCGAAGGCATGGTGATCGCGGGGCTGGCGGTCGGTGCCACGCGCGGCTTCCTCTACCTGCGCTCCGAGTACCCGCACACCATTCACGTGATGACCCGCGCCCTGCAGATCGCGCGCGACGCCGGTCTGCTCGGGCCCTCGGTGATGGGCTCGCCGCACGCGTTCGAGATCGCCCTGCGCGTGGGAGGCGGCTCGTACATCTGCGGCGAAGAAACGGCGCTGCTGGAGAGTCTCGAAGGCAAGCGCGGGGTGGTGCGCGCCAAGCCGCCGTTGCCTGCCCTCGCGGGTCTGTTCGGGCAGCCCACCGTCGTGAACAACGTGCTCTCCCTGGCGGCCGTGCCCGGTATCGTGGCGCACGGCGGGGCCCACTACGCCGGCTTCGGCATCAACCGTTCCACCGGCACGATGCCCTTCCAGCTGGGAGGCAACGTGTTGCGCGGCGGCGTGGTTGAAGTGCCGTTCGGCATCACGTTGGACGACCTGGTGACCCGGTTCGGCGGCGGCACGTCCAGCACGCGTCCGATCAAGGCCATTCAGGTGGGCGGGCCGCTGGGCGCGTACCTGCCGGCCTCGCAGTGGACGACGCCGCTCTGTTACGAACAGTTCGCCGCCATCGGGGCGATGTTGGGCCACGGCGGCGTCGTGGTGTTCGACGACACGGCCGACATGGGCGAGCAAGCCGAGTTTGCAATGGCGTTTTGCGCACATGAATCGTGCGGCAAGTGCACGCCCTGTCGCATCGGCTCGACGCGCGCCGTGGAAGTCATCGGCCGCATCCGTCGCGGTGAGGCGAAGCGCAAAAACTGGGAGCTGCTCGACGAATTGTGCGAAACGATGGAGCTGGGCTCACTCTGTGCGCTGGGCGGCCTCGCGCCGATGCCCGTGCGCAGTGTGATGAAGCATTTTGCCGGAGAGTTATGACCATGACGATCACCCCGACGAAGACGATGGTGGCACTCACCATCGATGGTATTCCGGTCCACGCGCCGGCGGGGACATCGGTGATGCACGCCGCGCGCGACGCCGGCATCGCCGTCGCGAAGCTCTGTGCCACCGATTCACTCCAGGCGTTCGGCTCATGCCGACTGTGCGTGGTCGACATCGCCGGCCGTAAAGGACTCCCGGCGTCGTGCACCACGCCGGTGGAGGAGGGGATGGTGGTGCGCACGCAGACCGAGAAAGTGGCACGCGTGCGGCGCAACGTGATGGAGCTCTACATCTCGGACCATCCGCTTGATTGCCTGACCTGTGCCGCCAACGGCGACTGCGAGCTGCAGGACATGGCCGGTGCCGTGGGGCTGCGTGAAGTGCGCTATGGCATGGACGGGGCGAATCATCTGCAGGCCGAGAAGGACGAGTCGAATCCGTACTTCACCTTCGATCCGGCCAAGTGCATCGTCTGCTCGCGATGCGTGCGCGCCTGCGACGAAATTCAAGGCACGTTCGCGCTCAGCATCACCGATCGCGGATTCGGCGCCAAGGTCAGTGCCGGCATGAACGAGTCGTTCCTGGCCTCCGAGTGTGTGTCGTGCGGCGCCTGCGTACAGGCCTGCCCCACGGCCACGCTCACCGAGAAGAGCGTCATTGCCGCCGGTCAGCCCGATCGCACCGTGAAAACGACCTGCGCGTATTGTGGCGTGGGCTGCTCGTTCAACGCGGAGCTCAAGGGCAACGACGTCGTGCGCATGGTGCCCGACATGAGTGGCGGCGCCAACGAAGGGCACTCCTGCGTGAAGGGGCGCTTCGCCTGGGGCTACGCCAGCCATCGCGACCGCGTGCTCGCCCCGATGGTGCGCGAACAGATCACCGACGAATGGCGCGAGGTGAGCTGGGCGGAAGCCATTGCCTATACCGCCGAGCGGTTCCGCGCCATTCAGACGCAGCATGGGCGCAGCGCCATCGGCGGCATCTCGTCGTCACGCTGTACGAACGAAGAAGTGTACGTGGTGCAGAAGATGGTGCGCGCCGCGTTCGGCAACAACAACATCGACACCTGCGCGCGCGTCTGTCATTCGCCCACCGGCTACGGGCTCAAACAAACCTTCGGTACGTCGGCCGGTACGCAGGACTTCAAGTCAGTGGCACACGCCGATGTGATCGTGGTGATCGGCGCCAACCCCACCGATGCGCATCCGGTGTTCGCGTCGCGCATGAAACGTCGGCTGCGGCAGGGCGCCAAGCTCATCGTCATCGATCCGCGCCGTATCGATCTCGTACGCACCCCGCACATCCAAGCGGCCTATCACCTGCCCCTCCGGCCCGGCACCAACGTCGCCGTGATCAACGCGATGGCGCATGTCATCGTCACCGAAGGGTTGGTGCACGACGCTTTCGTGGCGGAACGGTGTGACGCGACATCCTTCGCCCAGTGGCGCGACTTTATCGCGCAGCCGGAGAATTCGCCGGAAGCCACCGAAGCCTTCAGCGGCGTGCCCGCCGACGAAGTGCGTCACGCCGCACGGCTCTACGCCACCGGCGGCAACTCGGCCATCTACTACGGCCTCGGCGTCACCGAGCATAGTCAGGGCAGCACCATGGTCATGGGCATCGCCAATCTGGCCATGGCGGCAGGGCAAATCGGTCGCGAAGGCACGGGCGTGAATCCGCTGCGCGGCCAGAACAACGTGCAGGGGGCGTGCGACATGGGCTCGTTCCCGCACGAGCTGCCGGGCTATCGACATATCAGCGACGACACCACGCGCGGGCAGTTCGAGCACGCGTGGCATGTCGCACTCGACCCCGAACCGGGGCTGCGCATTCCGAACATGCTGGCCTCGGCCACCGCCGGGCAGTTCCACGGCATTTTTATTCATGGCGAGGACATCGCGCAGTCCGACCCCGATACGCAGCATGTGACCGACGCGCTGCGCGCCATGGAGCTGGTGGTCGTGCAGGACCTGTTCCTGAACGAAACCGCGAAGTACGCGCACGTGTTCTTCCCGGGCACCGCCTTCCTCGAAAAGGACGGCACGTTCACCAATGCCGAGCGCCGTATTAATCGTGTGCGACCCGTCATGCCGCCACGCACGGGGCTCTCTGAATGGGAGATCGTGTGCCGGCTGTCCACGGCCATGGGGTATCCCATGGACTACGCCAATGCGGCCGCCATCATGGACGAGATCGCGTCGCTCACTCCCACCTTCACCGGCGTGTCGTTCGCGCACTTGGATCAGGTGGGCAGTGTGCAGTGGCCGTGTAATGAGCGCACGCCACTGGGCACGCGCATCATGCACGAACGCGAGTTTGTGCGGGGCAAAGGCCGCTTCCTGATCACGCAGTACGTACCCACCGACGAAAAGTCGACGCGACGCTTTCCGCTCCTGCTCACGACCGGACGCATTTTGTCGCAGTACAACGTGGGCACGGCCACGCGGCGAACCCTCAACACCGTATGGCATGACAAGGATGTGCTCGAGATCCATCCGCATGACGCCGAGGTGCGCGGCATCGGCCATGGGGACCCCGTGCATGTGGCGAGTCGGAAGGGTGCCATCACGTTGCACGCCGACGTCACCGATCGCGTACCGCCGGGCATCGTATATACCACGTTCCATCATCCCGACTCCTCCGCCAACGTGATCACGACGGAGTATTCCGACTGGGCCACCAACTGTCCGGAGTACAAGGTCACCGCCGTCGAGGTGCGGCCGGGTGACTGACCTGCGCTCGGCCGTCGTCGGGCGCGCGGCGCATGCACAGCGCGCGGTGGCCGTGTCGAACACGCCGGGTGATGCGCACGACGATGCGGGCGGCGGCGCGCAATCGGTCACGTGGGGCATCGCCGTGGAAGCGCCTGTCGAGATCGCGTTGAACGGCACGCCGTGGACGGTCATGCTGGCCACTCCGGCCGATCTGGCCGATCTCGCCGTGGGACTCGCGCTCACCGAGCGGGTGCTGCGCGATGCGCACGCCGCGACGGACGTGGTGGTCTCGGAATTCCTGCACGACATCGCGGTGAATCTGATTGTACCGGAATCCGCGCTCGATACCACCGCGATCCGCTCGCGTTCGCTGCTTGGCAGTACCGCCTGCGGCCTCTGCGGCCTCGAGTCGCTGGCGCAGCTACACGCGCGTGGCACGTCGGTCAGCGCGGCGCCACCGAGCGCCGAGATCTCCGATGCGGCCATCCTGCGGGCGTTCGCCGAGCTACCGATGCACCAGCCCATCAATGCCGCCACCCGGTCAGTGCACGCGGCGGCGTGGTGCGCGCCAAACGGCGCGATTGAGCTCGTGCGCGAGGATGTCGGGCGCCATAATGCGCTCGACAAGCTGATGGGCGCATTGGCGCGCCGCGCGATGCTCGCACAGCCGGGCTTCGTGGTCATGAGCAGTCGCTGCAGCTACGAATTGGTGTACAAGGCCTCGGTGGCACACACCCTGTTGCTCGCGACCGTGTCGGCGCCGACCACCATGGCGCTCGAATGGTCGGCCGCCCTGCAACTGCCGCTGGCCTGCCGTGTCGGTGGCGACGCTCACCCACGCGTGGTGCGCTTTCCCGCGGAGGAACACAATGCAGGCTGACAACCTCGTACGCATGGCGAACCAGATCGCCCTCTTCTTCGCACCGTACCCGGAGACGGACGCGATCGAAGGAGTGCGCGGCCATCTCGTGAACTTCTGGGACCCCGCCATGCGAAAGGAGTTGCTCTCCATCGCCAGCGGGCTCACCCCGACCTCGGCGCCGCTCGATGCGCTGGTGCTGCGCGCGGTCACGCAGCTGCGCGGCGCCGTCGACGAGTAGAGCACACAACCGCGACCGCGAACGCGACCGCACGACGGCGGCCACTATGGCCGAGTATGGCTAGCACCCCAGTGCAGCCCGCACACAGAGTCCATCGGCACGCTTTACTGGACATCCTCATCGTGGTGGATTGCTGCCGCCGGAGAGGTATACGGGACCGTTGCCGGAGCATCGGGTCACGAAAGTCGAGTGACGGCGGCGATGCGTTAGGCAGTGGACAGTGGACAGGCGTCTGGCATCTGACTGGGTATAGCGGTCAGAATTCAGCAACGACAGTCCACAGTGCCGAGCCATTTGGTGGTGCCGTTCGACAGTAGAGGCGCTGCGCCATGTGAGCCGAAGTGCCCGGGGGATCGCACGACGGCCTCACGGATCGCCAGCGCCACGAAACCCGCTCGGCACGGTGGACTGTCGTTGCTCGATTCTGACCACTATACCCAGTCAGACGCCAGACGCCTGTCCACTGAAAACTGAGCCGTTACCCGAGGCGCACCACGTCTCGTACGCATTCCACGAACGCTCGCGCCGGCGCGGACTGCGCCGCCCCGCGTCGCCACACCGCGACGATCTCGCGCTCCAACACGTGGTCAACCAGCGGCACGTACGCACACTGCGGCGTGTTGTGCCGCACCGCCGCCATCGCCGGCACGATCGATACGCCCACCCCCGCCCCCACCAGCTCCAGCACCGTCGCCAGCTGCGCACTCCGACACACCACACTCGGCGACAGCTGCCGACTCGAACAGAACCCCGCCACCTGTTCGCCGAGACAGTGCGCCGGGTCCAGCGTCACCGCCGGTGCGTCGCGAAGCTGCGCCAGCGTGATGCGCCCCGCCCGTGCCGCCGCGTGCGAGGCCGGTACGGCGACCACCAAGGCGTCGGTACCCAGGATCTCGGTCTCGAGATGTTCGAACGCGTACGGCAGCGCGGCAATCACCACATCGAGCGCACCATCCAGCAGCAGCTTGGCCAGCACCGCACTGTAGTCCTCGCGCAACTCGACACGCATCGCCGTATGACGCGCGCGCAACCGTTGCACCGCGGCCGGCAGCACGTACGGCGCCACCGTCGGAATGGCCCCGATGCTTAACGTGCCCGCGCCGTCCAGACGCTCGCGCCGCATGGCGTCTTCGGTGTCACGTACCTCGTCCAGAATGCGCCGCGCCCGCGGATACAACGCGCGCCCCGCCTCGGTCAGCGTAACCCCACGCCCGTGCCGGTCAAACAGCGGCGTCCCCATATGCGCCTCCAGCCGCTGGATCTGCCCCGTGAGCGAGGGCTGCGACAGCGAGAGGTGCCGTGCCGCACGGCTCAACGACCCGGCGTCAGCGGTTTCAACGAAGGCGCGAAGAAGCATCGTATCCATGGCCTAAGTATAAGCTAAAGCTATGGGTTGTATAGCATTTTCCTGATTGCGGGCTATAGCACGCACCCGTAATTTTCATCAAGCAGCCGCTGTATGGATCAGCACCTCGGTCGGTGACCGAGCCGCACACGACCCGTAGCCACGATCGGAGCACAACATGGAAGGGAATTCAGGGACCGGTGCGAAGTGCCCGGTCATGCATGGCGCGTCGGCCCCTCAAGTCACGACGGCCGGCGGCCGCTCCAACCGCGACTGGTGGCCCAATGCGCTCAATCTGGGCATCCTGCACCAGCATTCGCCCCGCTCCCATCCGCTCGGCGCGACGTTCAAGTACTCCGAGTCGTTGAAGTCGCTCGACGTTGCGGCGCTCAAGCAGGACCTGTTCGCGCTCATGACCAACTCGCAGGACTGGTGGCCGGCCGATTACGGCCACTACGGTCCGTTCTTCGTGCGCATGGCGTGGCACAGCGCCGGCACCTACCGCACGGCCGACGGCCGCGGAGGCTCGTCGTCGGGCACGCAGCGCTTCGCGCCGCTCAACAGCTGGCCCGACAACGGCAATCTCGACAAGGCCCGTCGCCTGTTGTGGCCCATTAAGCAGAAGTACGGCAACGCGCTCTCGTGGGCCGACCTCATGATCTTTGCCAGCGACTGCGGCATGGAATCCATGGGCTTCAAGCCCTTCGGCTTCTCCTTCGGCCGCGACGACGTGTACGAGCCTGAGCAGGACATCTACTGGGGTGCCGAGACCGAGTGGCTGGGCGACAAGCGCTATCAGGGCGACCGTGAACTCGAGCACCCGCTGGCCGCCGTGCAGATGGGGCTCATCTACGTGAACCCGGAAGGCCCGAACGGCACGCCAGATCCGATGGCATCGGCCCGCGATATCCGCGAGACGTTCGCCCGCATGGCGATGAACGACGAAGAGACGGTGGCCCTGGTCGCCGGTGGACACACCTTCGGCAAGGCGCACGGCGCCGGTGACACCGCCCACGTAGGCCCGGAGCCGGAAGGCGCCAGCATCGAACTGCAGGGCCTGGGCTGGGCCAACACCTTCGGCACCGGCAAGGGCGGCGACACGATCACCAGCGGCCTCGAAGGCGCCTGGAAGCCCAACCCCACCACGTGGGACGGTGGCTACTTCGCCACGCTCCTCGGCTACGAGTGGCAGCTTACCAAGAGCCCGGCCGGCGCGCAGCAGTGGACGCCGACCGACCCCGCCGCCGCGACCACGGTGGTGGACGCGCACGATCCGACCAAGCGCCACGCACCGATGATGTCCACCGCCGACATGGCACTGCGCACGGATCCGGCCTACCTCGCGATCTCCACGCGCTATCGCGACAACTTCAACGAGTTCGCCGACGCCTTCGCGCGGGCGTGGTTCAAGCTCACGCACCGCGACATGGGCCCGAGTACGCGCTACCTCGGTCCGCTTCAGCCCAGTGAATCACTCATCTGGCAGGACCCGATTCCCGCCGTGGACCACGCCCTGATCGACGCCCACGATATCGCGTCGCTCAAGAGCACGATCCTCGCCTCGGGGCTGTCCATCGGGCAACTCGTGTCCACCGCGTGGGCATCGGCCTCCACCTTCCGTGGCTCGGATAAGCGTGGTGGTGCCAACGGTGCACGCATCCGTCTCGCGCCGGCCAAGCAGTGGGAAGTGAATCAGCCCGCGAAGCTCGCCCGCGCGCTCGAGATCTTCGAGAGCATTCAGCAGCAGTTCAACGCGGCGCAGACGGGGGGCAAGAAGGTGTCGATCGCCGACCTGATCGTGCTTGGTGGCGGCGCGGCCATTGAGGCGGCCGCGGCGAAGGCCGGTACACCGGTCACGGTGCCGTTCACGCCCGGCCGCATGGACGCCACGCAGGAGCACACTGACGCGCATTCGTACGCCGTGCTCGAGCCGCAGGCCGACGGCTTCCGCAACTACCAGAAGACCGCGTTTACGGTCACCGCGGAAGAGATGCTGGTCGACAAGGCCCAGCTGCTCACGCTTTCGGCGCCCGAAATGACGGTGCTGGTCGGCGGCTTGCGCGTGCTGAACGCGAACGTCGGACAGGCCAAGCACGGCGTGTTCACCGATCGCCCCGAGACGCTCAGTACCGATTTCTTCGTAAACCTGCTCGACATCGCCACCACGTGGAAGTCGATCTCGGAGTCGAAGGACGTGTTCGAAGGGCGTGATCGCACCACGGGTGACGTAAAGTGGACGGCGACGCGGGTGGACCTTATCTTCGGTTCCAACTCGCAGCTGCGCGCGCTCGCCGAGGTGTATGCGCAGGACGATGCGAAGGAGAAGTTCGTGCATGACTTCGTGGCGGCCTGGACCAAGGTGATGCACCTCGATCGCTTCGAGCTCGCCTAACGCTTTTTTGTTTCCGTCCTTCAGCCCAACGCCCCATGTACAGCCGTCGTGAATTCATCGGCACCGGTCTTGCGGCGCTGGGTACCGCATCAATGTTCGACCCGCGCGTGCTCGTGGCCGGACGCGCGGCGAAAAAGATTCTTATTCTTGGCGGCACCGGTTTTGTCGGTCCGCACGATGTCCGCGAAGCGCTGAAGCGCGGACATCAGGTCACGATCTTCAATCGTGGCAAGAGCGCGCCAGGCATGTTCGGCAAGGATGTCGAGGAACTGGCCGGCGACCGCGCGAATGACCTGAGCGCGCTGAAAGGACGGAAGTGGGACGCCGTGATCGACGAATCGGCCTCGCTGGCCAGTGCTCCCGACTGGGTGAAGCTCTCGGTCGACCTGCTAAAAGATAACGTCGATCAGTATCTGTTCATCTCGACGCGCTCGGTGTACCAAGATCTGAGCCGTGTGCCGATGTCGATCGACGCCCCGGTGCTCACGCTCGAGAATTCGCCGATAGAAGCCGGCAAGCCGCTCAGCTACGGACACGCCAAGGCGTACGCCGAGAAGGCGGCCCATGCCGCGATGCCGGGTCGCGTCACGGTGGTGCGTCCAGGTCTCATCGTGGGCCCCGAGGACGACACCGATCGCTTCACGAACTGGCCGGTGCGCATCGCACGCGGCGGCAACGTGCTGGTGCCGGGCGATGGCAGCGACCACGTGCAGATCATCGATGCCCGCGATCTCGTGAAGTTCTGTATTACGCTGGTCGAGAACCGCACGTTCGGCGTCTTCAACGGTGTCGGCCCACAGGGCGGGATGCCGTTCAGGGAGTTCGTGTCGCGCATTCAGAAGGGGGTCGGCGGCAATCCCACGTACACTTGGGTGGATGCCGACTTCCTGCGGGCGAACGGCGCCAATCCCTATGGCAAAGAGTTGCCGGTGTTCCAGGTGATGCGTGGACGCACGGCAGGCTTTGCCCGCTTCGACATCACGCCCGAACTCAAGGCAGGACTCACGGTGCGCTCGATGGAAGACACCGCGCGCGACACGCTCGCGTGGTGGAAGACACTGCCGGCTGAACGACAGGCCGCGATCAAGACGGGTTTTACGCCGGAGCGTGAGGCCGCGTTGCTGGCACTCTGGAAGGCTCGCACGCCCAAGTGAGCGAACGCATCGCACCGGTCCCGCGACGTCTCGATGACTTCGACGTGGGGCCGGCGTCGATGACCCGACGGTGGTCGGTGTTTTCCGATCGCGTCATGGGCGGCGTGAGTATCGCGAACGGCACGATGGCCACCGTGCAGGGTCGCCACGCCCTGCATCTCACCGGCAGCGTGTCGCTCGAGCAGAACGGTGGATTCATCCAGGCGGCCTGCTCACTCGGCGATCCGCCGGGGAGCGGCGTAGACGCGCGCGGATTTCGCGGCGTCGCCCTCAGCGTGTGTGGCACGCCGGGGTCGTACTTCGTGCATCTGCGCACCGCTGATACGCGCGCGCCGTGGCAGTACTACGGCGCACCGCTGCCGGTGTCCGGCGAATGGACGCGTGTCGATCTGGATTGGGGAGCATTCACACCGGCGTCCATCAGCGCGCCGCTGGATGTGAGCCGCATCGTGCGCATTGGACTCGTGGCGGCGAAGACCGCGTTTCGCGCGGACGTCGCGCTGTCGGAGTTGTGGCTCGCGACGAGCGACTGACGTCAGCGCGCGCCCGCGCTCAACAGTCGGCGCCGTCGCGCATCCCGCTGATGCTCACGTAGAGTGAGTCGCCCAATGCCGCGCCGCCCACCCGTCGCAGCGGCACGGCGACATGTGCACCGCACCAGGATGCGGCACCCGACAGATGGCGACCGCCGGCAATCACACCAAGCGTGTACGACATGGCTGGCTCTACCGGACCGAGGCTGAGCTGTGCTTTCGCCGCCGTATCGGCGTTCGCACCAAGCATGACCACGGTGATCGGCCACGTCGCACCGCTATCCAGCGGCATTTCGCCCGACACGAAAAACGGATGGTAGGGCGCCAGCTCAATGCCGCGCAAACTTCGGAGCTGCGCGCCAGCGCCCACCGACACGCGCAAGGGCTCCGCACTGGCGAACGCCGAATCCTGCGCGTAGTACGACACCTTGAGCGTCGCGCCGCGCGGACTCGGCGCGGTGCAACTGGCGCCCAGTGCGACGAAAAACACGACCGCAAACGCACGCATCATTTGAGTGCTACGTGGGGGTGAGAAACGACCAGTATCCGTGCGATCGGCAGCCTTCTCGCTCTGCGAAGGTAGCGTACGCCCCGTGCAGGCCGACGAGGCCGCTGACATACTTTATAGCACAAAGTACTTGATGTTGCGGTCGTCCTGGTCGATACTCCCCATTATGCATAGGCAACCACAAGGACCGGGTCATGTGCCCGACCCCACCACGCAACCCGCCGGGCGCCTCTGGGCGACCGCGGCGGCCGTCGCCGCCCTCGGGGCCTGGGTGATGTTCGACGCACGGCCCGGTCTCAATTGGCTCCTATGGACCGGCGCGGCCGCGACGGGACTGACCGCCCTCCATCGCGGCCGACACGCCCAGCGCGGCGGAACGCTCGTGCCGAGCCTCGGCGCCGCGGCCACCCTGATCGCCGGTGCTGCCACGATCACGGCGAGCGAGGTGCTGCACGTCGTGATTTGTGCGGCCGTGGTGGTGCTACTCGCCATGCAAATGCTGCTGGCGGTCGATCCCTCACCGCGCCGCATCACCGCCCGCTTCGCCGCGACGGCGCCGCCCGTGGCGCTGTTTCGCGCGGTGCCGCACGCGCTGCGTCGCGCCGCGGAGGCCACCGAGCAGATCCGATCGACGCGAGCGCGCGCGTGGGTCCGTGGCCTCGCCCTGACACTGCCCGTGTTGCTCGTCTTTGCGCTTCTCCTGGCGGAAGCCGACCCCACCTTCGCGCGCTGGCGGGATGCCGCCGACGCGTTCTTCTCGAGTTGGGAATTCCTGCCGCGCGTCATCTTCTTTACCGCCCTGCTGGGGCTGGTCGTTGGCGCCTACGGCTACGCCCTCTCGGACAACGCAGCGCCGTTGGCCACGACAGATCGCGAACCCGTGCGCTGGCTTGGCGCCACGGAACGCGTCATGCTCCTCGCCGCCGTCACGGCCCTGCTCTGGCTCTTTCTTGCCCTGCAGCTCGGCTATTTATTCGGCTCGCAGCCGCGTGCGACGGCACCGGGTATGACGTTCGCCGAGTATGCGCGACGGGGATTTGCCGAGCTCTCGATCGTCGCCTCGGCCAGCGTCGTGCTCATTCTTTTCGCCGAGCACTTCGGGCAGCGTGATCGGCATGTACGTCTGGCACAGCTCGTGGCGTACGCGCTCGTCGTCGCGGTCCTACTGCTGCTCGCGTCCGCTGTTCATCGCGTGCTGCTGTACGAAGCCGCGTACGGATTCACGACGGCGCGGCTGTATGCGCAGGCGTACATGATGGTGGTGGCCGCCGCGCTCGTGCTGCTCGCGGTCGAGGTGGCCCGCACGCTCGATACCGGGCGTCTGTTCCGACGCACGGCCGCCGTGGCCGCCGTGCTGCTCGTGGGGTTGCTGTACTGGAATCACGACGCGTGGATCGCGAGGCGCAACATCGACCGATTTGCGAGCGCCGGCCAGCTCGACATCGCGTACCTCACGGGCGAACTCTCACCCGATGCCCTTCCGGTAATCGTCGACAAGCTGGCGTCGCTGCCCGAGCCCACGAGAGCCGACCTCCGCGCCGCCCTGCAGAAGCGCTACGCCACGGGCGCTACGCTGGCCACGACGCACTGGTTCGAGTGGAATCTGTCTCGCACCCGAGCCCGAGCAGCCCAGACCGCGATGACGCCCGTCAGTCCCTAGCGCACTGGCGCCTCGAGCCCCAGCGCCGTCCATCCGGATGTGCCCAGACGGCGCATGGTCTCGAGGTTCTGCTGATAGATATTCGGCGCATCCGGAAACGCCGCCACGGCTCGGCTCACACTCGCCTCGCGCAGCAGGTGGAGCATGGGATATGGCGAGCGGTTGGTGAAGTTCGTCACGTCGTCGCGAGGCGTGCCGGCGAACTGATACGCCGGGTGAAAGCTGGCGATCTGCACCACACCTTCTAGACCCAACGCCTCGACGGTCGCCTCGGCGATATCGAGAAAGTCGTTGTAGTCGAGAAAGTCGGTGAGCACCTGCGGGTGGATCAGCAATGTCGTATCAATGACACTGGCATCCGCCTGTGCCAGCGTGCGCAATTCGCGCTCGAGCACCTCACGCAGCGCATCCGCGGTCTGCGCCTCGCTCACGACGTAGCGCACCTGATCATTCACGTAGACCGCTTTCGCGAAGGGACACAGCTGCAGGCCGATCACCGCGCGCTCCAGCCACACGCGCGTGGCCGTGACGACGGTGGCGGCTGGCACCTCGATGTGCACCTCTGAACGAGAATCGCTCATCGCGGCGACTGCGGTGCGACCGCTCGCGACAACAATCGATCCAGCCGCCCCGACAAGTCGTCGCGGACACCGGCCGGCGCCCGGTCGGGTAACAGGTTCCGCAACTCGTAGGGGTCGGCCTGCAGATCGTACAGTTCGTCCATCCCCCGCAGTTCCTCGTACCGGATGTACTTGTAGCGATCCGTGCGCACCGCCTTGTATCCCATCCCCTTTACGCGCGGAAACTCGGTGTCCGAGTAGAACTCGATCAACAGGTCGTCGCGAATGGTCGTGGAGTCATTACGCCACGCGCGCAGGAGCGAGCGCCCATCCATCATGGCGGGAACCGCCGCGCCGCCGAGTTCGAGCATCGTCGGCGCGATATCGACGTTGCTGGCGAGCGCATTCGGCTTCACGCCCGCAGGAACAACACCAGGGTATCGCACGATGAGCGGGATATGCGTACTCGGCTCGTACGCCAGTCGGCGTTCCTGCGCCAACCCGAACTCGCCATAGAAGAATCCTTGATCGCTGGTCACGATGAACACCGTCTGCTCCAGCACGCCCTTCGCCTCCAGCGCCGTGAGCACCGCGCCGATGCCGCGATCGACCGCGAGCAGCATACGCAGCCGATCGCGCACGTACTGGTCGGGCAGACCGCCTTTCGGGCTGCGCGGATCGGTGGTATCCACCGGGCGCTGGAGCGCCGGCTTCCCGGTCAGGGGGGCGCGCCAGCTGGGATCATGCCGAATCGAATCAGCGGCGAAGGCGCCCTCGTCTCCCGGTGCCGGCGGAAAGGAACGCACCTGATTCGGATGGATTTCCGGATGCGCCGCCTTCTGTGCGATGAACGCGAGAAAGGGTTGATCGGCCGGGGCCGCCGCAATGAACGACACCGCATGCGCGGTCAGAATATCCGTCATGTAGCCTTTTGCGCCGGCCACCACGCCGTCCACGTTCAACGTCGGGTCGAAGTAGACGCCCTGGCCGACGAAGCTCACCCAGCGGTCGAAGCCGGGCCTCGGGGAGTCGTCCTCGTGGCCCATGTGCCATTTCCCGAAGAAGCCGGTGTGATAGCCGGCGTCCTGCAACAGCTTCGGGAACGTGACGATCCGATGACTGAGCTCCCCGCGCTCGCCGTTGTCGACGATGCCGTTGTGGAAGGGGTACTGCCCCGTCATGAACACGGCGCGGCTCGGCGAGCAGAGGGGCGCCGAGGTAAAAAAGCGACGGAACGACGCGCCCTCAGCGGCCAGCCGCTTCAGGTTCGGCAGATCCACGAAGGGATGATCGATCAGGTCGTCGTAGCGGACATCGTCGAGCAGGATGAACACAATGTTGGGACGTGTCATCGGAGCGGTCGGGGGTGCCGAGGCACCACGGTCGCCCGAGGTGCAGGCCGTGGCGACGGCGAGGAGGAGTGCGCCGGTGAGGACCACCCGATGCCGTGCCCAGTGCGAGTGCATCCCGACGCTCCGTCTGCCAAAGGGTGACGCCCAGCCGCGACCGACCGGCCTCCGGTCGTGCGGAAACGGCCGGAATGTCGTACAATATGGCGTGGTGGGCTCGGCGCGTCTTCGCCTCTGCCCGGCCCCGTGGAGTCTCCGTTGCGTTTGTCGCACCCCACAACCAGAGAACCTGCTCATGACGCCGTTCACCCCGTCTCCGCTTTCCCGTCGCCAGTGGCTCAAGTCCTCGGGTCTTGTGGCCGGCGGCGCCATGGCCGCCGGATCCCTCACGCCGTCACTGCTGCCGGCACTCGAGAGCGACGCCCTGCACGTCGTCGACGGGCAGACCACGGCGGCCGGCTTCGCGGCGCACGAGCAGATGGTGGCGATCGCCCGTCGCGCTGAGGGGCCCATCCGTCTGGCGTCGAACGAGAACCCGTATGGCATGGCACCGAGCGCCCGCAAGGCGATCGAAGCCGGCTGGAAGCAGCACTCCTGGTACAGCGCGCCGTCGCTGCCGAATCTCAAGCAGATCTACGCCGATTCGGTGGGCGTGCCCGCCGATCACATCATGATCGTGGCCGGCTCCAGTGAGCTGCTCAGCATCGTCTGCCTCGCCTACGGCATGAAGGGCGACGTGCTCACCCCCTGGCCCACGTATGAGGGACTGCCGCGCTACGCCGAGTCGCTCGGCATCCGGGTGCACAAGGTGCCGCTGGCGGCCGACCTCACGCACGATCTCGACACCATGGATCGCCGTCTCACGCAGGCGGTCGATCTCACGTTCGTGTGCAATCCGAACAACCCCACCGGAAACCTCACCAACAACGCCACGTTGCGCACCTTCGTGAGCAACGCGTCGCGCCGCTCGATGGTGCTGGTCGACGAAGCGTATCATGATTTCGTGAGCGACCCGTCGTATTCGTCGCTGGTGGACATGGTCAAGAAGGGCGAGAACGTGATCATCTCGCGCACCGCGTCCAAGATTCACGGGCTCGCCGGCCTGCGTACGGCGTTCGTGATCGCCCGCCCCGACATCATCGCTCGCCTGCAGCCGCTCAGCACCAGCGCCCCCGGCGTGTTCGGTGCGCTCGGCGCGGCCGCGTCGGTTCAGGACACCGCGTTCCAGGCGATGGTCAAGCAGCGCAACCTCGAAGGGCGCGAAATCATGAAGACGGCCATCGCGAAGATGGGCCGCAAGATGACCGAGTCGCAGACCAACTTCGTCTTCTTCCACGCCGGCATGCCGGTGGAGCAGGTGCAGAAGGCGATGCTGGCGAAGGGCTTCATGATCGGCCGCGCGTTTCCGCCGTACACCGACTGGGTGCGCATCTCGATCGGTACGCCCGACGAAATGCGGGCGGTGGCGGCGGCGTTGCCCGAGGTGATTAGCGGGGCGCCGAAATCGCTGGGGTCTTCGGAGCGCTAACGTTGGCGGGTGCGGGGACGGCGCCGTATCGCCGTTCCCGCTTGGCGTAGTCCGCAAACACCGCGTCAAGATCGGCGGTGGAGAGATCGGGAAAGTTGACGTCGAGAAAGGCTAGTTCCGCATAGGCGCTTTCCCAGAGCAGGAAGTCCGACAGGCGTCGTTCACCGCCGGTGCGCAACACCAAGTCCACCGGCGGCAACATGCTCGCATTGGGCAGCGCGTCGCCGCCGCCGTCGACCATCGTGAAGGCCTCCTGGATGGCCGCCCGGCTCGAGTAGTCCACCGCCACGCGCAGATGCATGCGGCTCCCGTGTGCCGTGCGCGCTTCGGTCGCTTCGATGGCATCGCACAACGCGTGCGGCAGCCGATCGCGTCGACCAATCACCGACAGGCGAATGCCGTGCTTGAGCAGCTTGTCCAGCTGGCGCTCGAGATGCGAGGCGAAGAGATCGAACAAAAATCCCACTTCGTCCGCCGGACGCTTCCAGTTGTCGCTGGAGAAGGCGTACAGTGTGAGCTGCT
>NSHR01000036.1 GCA_002737115.1 Gemmatimonadota bacterium
ACTTCCAGTGGCTAGGGAGGGAATCGAACCCCCGACACGCGGATTTTCAGTCCGCTGCTCTACCAACTGAGCTACCTAGCCAAACCACAAGCAGACCCGCAGCCTAACCACGTCAGGGGGCATTCCGCAAGCGCTCCCCCGCCACCCTAATCACGCCGGCTTCGCCGCCGTCGCCGTGATGATGCTCTTCAACCCGCCACGCACGTTGAAATCCCCCACCACCGTCATCGTGTGCGGGTTACACGCCGCCACCAAGTCGTCGAGAATCCGGTTCACCGCCCGCTCGTAAAAAATGCCGTCGTTGCGGAAGCTCCAGAGATACATCTTCAGGCTCTTCAGCTCGAGACACACCTCGGCCGGCTGATACGTGATGCGGATCGTGGCGAAATCCGGCGCGCCGCCTTCCAGCAGCTTCAACTCGGCCGCATCGGTCTCGATGCCACCAAGGGGACAGAGCGACGTGAACTCCGTCGTCTCCATGAAAATTTCGTACTTGCGATCCCCATAGGGATTCGGAAACGTCTCGAGTAGTTCAGGCTTGGGCATACTCGAATGTAATGCGCGAACGCACACCGGTCAGGTGAGGTCGCGAAGACGCTTCGACCATTCGTCCAGCAGCGTCCGCTCCGCCGGCGTCAAACTCGACATCCCGTCGGCCGCAATCTTGTCCAGTACCGTATCCAAGGCCGTACTCGGCGGCGGCGCCACCGCCGTCAAACCGGCACGCGGCGCAGGGCGCAATTCCGGACGTGGGTCTGGACGCTCCCGCGACACGGCCGCCTTGCTCTGCGCCACGATATCGTCGACTTCCCGCTCCCGCGGACGCGACGACTTGGGGACCGCCCGCGGCGCGTCGTCGCCATAGTCCGGCGCCGACGCAATGCGATTGCGGAAACGCCCCAAACTGGCCGCACCAGGCGCTCGGAGATACACCCACCCCGCCAACATGCCGCCAATGTGCGCCGCGTACGCCGTGCCGCCAAGGCTGCCCGAATTCACCACCGCCATCGTGATGTTGATCAGCGCCATGAACACCACCAGCCACTTCACCTTCATCGGCACGACGCCGAAAAACAGCACTTCATCGTCCGGCCAGCGCGACGCATAGGCCACGGCGACGCCCAGAATCGCCGCCGAGGCACCCACCAACGTGCCACCGCTCCGCTGGAACATGTAGTGAAATGCCCAACCGCCGACGCCGCACCACAGGTAGTACCACACGAACGGACTGCTCCCCCACGCCTGCTCCACGCGCGGCCCGAACAACCACAACGTCCACATGTTCAGCAGCAGATGCATCATGCCGCCATGCACGAACATGTACGTGCCAATCGTCCACAACGAACGCGAGGCGAGATCGCCGGCCGAATACCCAAACCAGTTCGCCATGTTCGCATCGCCCACCAACGTCGCCTGCACGAAGTACACGCCCACGCACAACCCAATCAGCCAGTACACGGCCGTTGGGTGACGGGGCTGATCGAAATCGTCGTACGTGACGTAGGCCATGACAGGACGCGAAAAGACGCGGAAAGAGCTTCGGGAAGAACGGACTTAGCTCCGTCGCCGATCCCGGTTCGTGAGCGCCAATTGCACGATGCGCTCACACAGATCGGGAAACAAGACACCGGCGGCGGCCGCCGCCTGTGGGATGAGACTGGTTGGCGTCATCCCGGGCAACGTGTTGGCCTCAAGACACCACGGCTGACCGTGGGGGTCCAACCGGAAGTCGATGCGGGCATACCCGCCCAACTTCAACGCCACGAACGCCTTGGTGGCCTGATCCGCCAGCGTGCGCTCGATCTCAGGCGATAGTTCGGCCACGAACTCTTTCGCCATCCCCGGCGTGTATTTGCACTCGTAGTCGTAGAGCTCCTTCATCGGCACGATCTCGATCGTCGGCAGCACCACGTCGCCCAGAATACCGACCGTGAGCTCCTGCCCGGGCACGAATCGCTCGACCATGACCTCGTCGTCGTACTTGAAGGCCTCGGTCACCGCCGCCGCCAGCTCGCCCGGCTCGCGCACGATCGACAGCCCAACCGTGCTCCCCTGCTTCGATGGCTTCACCACCACCGGCCAGTCCAGCTGACGCCCAACCTCCTCGGCGTCCATCGTGCCATCGGCCGGCGCCATCATCCAATCGGCGGTGGCCACGCCGGCGGCGCGCAGCACGACCTTGGTGAGGTGCTTGTCCATCGCCAGCGCACTCGCCAGGTGCCCACTGCCGGTATACGGCACGCCCACGAGGTCGAGCAGAGCCTGCACCGTCCCGTCTTCCCCCTGACCGCCATGGAGCGCCAAAAACACGCACTCGGCGGCGGTGATTTCGGGGCGAATGCCCAGCGCGGGCGACAGCGACGGCGACGATAACCCGGCCAACTTATCGAGCGACGGGGGAGCACTCCCCACCCCCGCGGCCAACAGGGCGCGCTCCGTCTCGCGGGTGAGCACGCCTTCCGCGGGGTCGAGACAGATCACATCGTGGCCCTTCTCGCGGAGCGCGACGGCGATCCGCAGCCCCGACGACAACGACACTTCACGTTCGGCGGAGACACCGCCCAGCAACACGGTAATTCGCATGCGGCTACCGATGCATCAGATGTTCGAGCACATCGAAGCGCGTCACAATGCCCTGCACCACGCCGTCCTTCTTCATCAGCACGGCGCGGTTGCTCTTCGACAACAGCTTCGCCACGCTCTCCACCGGCTGATCGCTCTCGACCACCGGAAACGGCTGGTCCATCACGTCGCTCACCGACTGATCGAGCACCTTTGGGTCGGCCAGTGACTTCGACGTGAGTTGCGATTCCGCCACGCTGCCGATGCACACCGCGCCATCCATCACCGGTACCTGCGATACGTTGTGCAGCGCCATCAACCGAATCGCCTGACGCACCGAGGCACCGGGGGAGACGCTCACGATCGCCGGCGCACTGGCGTCCTTGTTGCCGAGCACCGCTTCGATGGTGGTCGGCGAGACATCGAGCATCTGATTCTCGCGCATCCACTCGTCGTTGAACACCTTGCTGAGATAGCGCTCGCCGGTGTCGCAGAGAAACGTCACCACGCAC
Source organism: Gemmatimonadota bacterium (assembly GCA_002737115.1). Classification (GTDB taxonomy): domain Bacteria; phylum Gemmatimonadota; class Gemmatimonadetes; order Gemmatimonadales; family Gemmatimonadaceae; genus Gemmatimonas. The sequence continues at coordinate 3,075 of NSHR01000036.1, forward strand.
GCCTCCGGATCATCGAGACGACGCGCCACGTTCATCGCCGCGTGCGCAATCATGCCGGCAGAACCACCCACGAAGATGCCTTCTTCGCGCGTGAGACGACGCGCCATCCCGAAGGCGTCCTTGTCGCTCACCGAGATGAATTCGTCGATCACACTCATGTCGAGCGTGAGCGGCACACAGTCCTGGCCCACCCCTTCCACCTTGTACGGCGCGCCGGTGGGATGGCCCTCGCCTTTGCTGCGCCACAGTTCGGCCAGCACCGATCCCATCGGGTCGGCCGCAATGATTTTGATGTTGGGGTTCTTGCTCTTGAGGTAGCGCGCCACGCCGGTCAGCGTACCGCCCGTGCCGGCGCCGGCCACGAAGTGCGTGACACGCCCGTCGGTCTGCTCCCAGATTTCGGGGCCGGTCGTTGCGAAGTGCGCCGCCGGATTGGCCGGATTCTCGAACTGCCCCGCCAACACCGCACCCGGCGTCTCGCTCACAATGCGCTTGGCCATCATCACGTAGTTCTGCGGATGATCGTGCGGCACCGCCGTCGGCGTGATGATCACTTCAGCCCCGAACGCTTTGAGCAGGCGCACTTTTTCCTGCGACATCTTGTCGGGCATCGTGAAAATGCAACGATAGCCCTTGAGCGCCGCCGCGATCGCCAGACCGACGCCCGTATTGCCGCTCGTCGCCTCCACGATTGTGCCGCCCGGCTTCAGGGTACCGGCCCGCTCGTGCGACTCGATCATCGGCATGCCGACCCGATCCTTCACGCTGCCGCCCGGATTGAAGAAGTCGGCCTTGCCGTACAGCGGCGTCCGGATGCCACGGGCCACGCGGGCCAGTCGGATCATCGGCGTCCAGCCGATCGTTTCCAGCACACTGCCATAGGGGCGGCGGTGCCGGATGTGTTGTTCAGGCACGGCCGCGTCGGTGGGAACCGCGTCGGACGTGTGGGGGGTCGCCAAGGTGGTGGACATGGCAGGTTTCGTCACAGGGAGTCCCCGGGGAGCGTAGGCCCCTCAGGGTGTCGGAAATGCACGGGGACGAGCAACGACACGGGTATCGGGGTACCACGAAGGCGGGCGGGCGGTGCAACAAATAACCGAAGCAACACGTTGCCCTGTATTTTCTGCGCATACCGTGACACCCCGATCGCCTGCTGGAATGTACACCCACTTCGCGCACTCGGCGAAACGTCCGACCTCCATCAAACCGCAGTCGACATGTTCTTGCTTCGCCTCCGTTCTGATCGTCCGGCTTCAGCCCGCACCAAGCGCCTGAACTCGCGACGCACGCCACTCACGCTGGCCGGCGCCGCCGTGCTCCTCTTGGGCGCCTGCTCGGGCGAAAAGAGCACGGGCCCCGGGCCGGTTGCGACCGCCATCAAGGCGCAGGATGGCAACGCACAGACCGGCGTCGTGGGCGCCGCGCTGAGTGTGCCGCTCGCGGTGGTGGTCACCGACAAGGATGGCAAGACGATTTCGGGAGCGCGTGTAGACTGGGACGTCGGTGTGGGCTCGGGCACCGCCTTGCCCACACGGTCCACCGCCGACGCCCGCGGCATCGCCACCACCGTCTGGACGCTGGGCGCAACCGCCGGCACCGCGCGCCTCAGCGCACAGGTGAACGGCGTCACGCCCGTGGTGTTCACCGCCACGGTAATCGCCGGACCGCCGGCCCTGCTCGTGGCGTCACCGGAAGCGGCCTATCTGAACGTCGGCGACACGGTGCGGGTGCGTGGATCGCTGCGTGATCAGTACGGCAACACCATCGTCGGCCAGTCGATCACCTACAGCACGCTCGATCCCACGCTGGCCTCGGTGAACTCGACCGGGCTGGTCACGGCCGTGGCCGTCGGCACCGCCCGCGTGGTGGCCGAGGCCTCCAGCCGCGCCGACACCGTGCCAGTTACCATCTCGGCCACAGGTGCGAGCGTATGCGGCCCGATCGCCGCGCGCGTGCTCGCGCTGGGCGAAGTGTTTATCCCACCGGCCGGCAGCGCGAGCATCACCACCTGTATTACCTCGCCGTCAGCCATCAACGGCGAGTACGCCCTCACCCTGGTCTCAACCGCCACCTCGTTCGGGACGTCGTCACCGGTGGATGTGCTCGCGCTCGGCAGCACCGGTCCCACCATCGCCGCCCTCACGGGCAACGCCAACCCCTTCGCGCCGATCGGCGCTGAATTCGCGTCCGTGTCGACGTCCGTGTCGACGTCCATCGATGCGTTCGAGGCGGCATCCACGGCGCTGTCGCCCGTGCACGCGGCCGAGCTGGCACGGCGTGCCCTTGAACACCGCGCACTCACACCGCTCGTCAGCGTGGCGCGCGACTGGTTGGCCTCACGCACCGCGCTGTCGCGCACGGTGCCGTTGCGCCCCGCGTACGCGGTCACCGCCGCCGACGCGAAAGTGGGCGATGTGCTGCGCTTGAACGTGAACGCGAACGTGGCATGCACTAACGCCGATACCAAGTCAGGGCGCGTGGCCGCGGTGGGAACGAAGTCGATCATCGTCAGCGACACCGACAACCCCACCGGCGGCTACAGCGACACCGAGTACGCCGCGATTGCCGCCACGTTCGATACGCTGGTGTTTCCGATGGATACCACGGCGTTCGGAGCACCCTCGAACATCAGCAGCTACGGCAAGATCATCCTGTTCTACACGCGCGCGGTGAACGCCCTCACACCGTCCGGCGCGGGCTACACGATTGGCGGGTTCTTCTTCGCCCGCGACCTGTATCCGAAGATGGCCAAGAACGGACTCGCCGCCTGCGCCGCGTCGAATGAATCCGAGATGTTCTACCTGCTCGCGCCCGATCCCAACGGCACGGTGAATACCAACAAGCGCACGAAGGATGAAGTAACGCTGCTGAATCTCACGACCATCGCACACGAGCTCCAGCACCTGATCAATTCGTCACGACGCCTGTACGTGAACACCGGGGCGCGCCCAAACGAAGAGACCTGGCTGGACGAAGGCTTGGCGCACGTGGCCGAGGAGCTGCTGTACTTCCGCATGACCAACGTCACGTCGCGTCAGAATCTCGGCCTGACCGATGTGGCGGGAAACGCCACGCGCTCCGATCAATTCCGCAACTATGCGTCGCAAAACTTTTCACGCTTCTACAGCTATCTCATCGCGCCCGAAGTGAATTCGCCGTACGCGCCCAACGACTCGCTCGCCACGCGCGGTGCGATCTGGAATTTCCTGCGCTATGCGGCGGGGCGTCAGGGCGCTGGCGGGGAAGCATCATTCCTCCGCTCGCTCGTGAATTCCAACACGACGGGTGTGGCTAATCTGCAGAACGTGCTCTCGGGCAGTCAGTTCGCCGACTATCTGCGCGACTGGTCCGTGTCGCTCATTGCCGACGACTTCTCACCGACGACGACCGCGGCGTTATCCCAGAGCTACATCATGCCCTCGTGGAATTTCCGCGGCATCTATCCGGGTCTGCGCTTCTCCGGGGGCACGGCGCTGGGGGTGTACCCTATCGCGACGCGCTCGCTGCTGTCGGGCTCACCGCAGCGCGTGCTGCTGGCCGGTGGCACCAGTTCCTTCGTCCGCTTCGGCATTCCCGCCGGACGCAGTGCCACGATCACGGTGTCGTCAAACGGCGCACTGCCGCCCAGCACGCTCAAGTACGCGCTGGTGCGGCTACGCTAACGCCGATACGCTAACGCCGATACGCTAACGCGGCGGCGAATTACGAGCGCTGCTTGAGCGTGATCTCGTAGAGCTTCGACCACAGCTTCCCGGTCACGAACAGGCGATCGCGAGTGGCGTCGTAGGCAATACCGTTCATGACATCTTCGCTGCCGGTGCGATCGATCGAAGGCAGGATCCCTTTCAGGTCGATCCATCCCGTCACGTTGCCGGTGGCGGGATCGATGCGGGCGATCTGCTCGCTCTGCCAGATATTCGCCCAGATCTCGCCCTTCACCCACTCGAGCTCATTGAGCTGCGACACCGGGGTGCCGTGGTCGGTCACGGTGATCGTCTTCTGCACGGCGAACGTGGCGGGATCGCGCCACACGAGCGACGACGTGCCGTTGCTCATAATGATGGCGGCACCATCGGTGGTGAGTCCCCACCCTTCGCCATCGTACGTGAACTCGCCCGTGCGCGTGAAGCGCTTCCAGTCGTACACGAACGCCTTGCCGCTCGTGTACGTGAGCTGGAACAGCTGCTCACCCAGCAGCACGATCCCCTCACCAAAGTGCGGCGCTTCGAGATCCTGCTGACGGATCACGCGACCGGAGTTGAGTTCGACTTCACGAATATTCGACGTGCCAACCTGACCGGTGCTTTCGAACAGCCGGTTCTCATGCCACACCAACCCCTGCGTAAACGCCATCGCATCGTGCGGGTAACTCTGCACCACGTCGAAGCTGTAGGTCGGTGTGCGGGAGGGCACGATGCCGGTCGTGTCACCGGTTGCCGCACTGGCCTCGCCACGCTCGCCACCGCACGCACCGAACGCGCCGGCAGTGGACACGAAGGCGATCGTGCCGAACAGAATCACGGCCGAAGCCGTCCGCGAACGTCGCATGCTGGAGAGTATGGCCATCGGTCGGGTTGCAGCAGGGTGAGAAACGCGGAGACCAACTACACCAACGGATACCAACAGAAACCGGACTGCGCCGGCCGGCTCAGCTTTGGTCGGCTTATTCGGTGGCAAGAGGTTAATCACGAAGCGACTGCTTGAGCGAGGCCAGCGCCGCCAGGGCCTGCATCGGCGTCATCTGATCGGGCTCGAGCGCGCCCACGGCGTCGGCCAGGCGGGTCAACGCTGGATCGGGCGCCACTGCTGGCGCCACTGCAGGCGCCGCCGCTGGCGCCTCGCCGAAGAAACCGAGCTGCGGCGTCGGGGCGCCCGCATGCGTCATGCGCGGACCCTTCCTCGGCGCGCCCTTCAGCAACGCCACACCCTCAGCCGTCAGTCGCGCCGCCATCTGTTCGCCTTCCCCCTCGAGCAGCGCCAGCACCTCCTTCGCGCGCGCAATCACGGCCGCCGGCAATCCCGCCAGGCGTCCCACCTCGATGCCGTACGACCGATCGGCACCACCAGGAATGAGCCGGTGCAGGAACAACACCTGATCGCCCACTTCGCGCACCGCCACCGTGAAATTGCGCACGCCACGCAGCTCGCTCGCGAGCTGCGTGAGCTCGTGATAGTGCGTCGCGAACACGGTCTTGCACCCGATCGCATCGTGGAGGTGTTCACTCACACTCCAGGCGATCGACACGCCGTCGTACGTGCTCGTGCCGCGACCGATTTCATCGAGCAACACCAACGACCGCTTGGTGGCCGTGTGGAGAATCGCGCTCGTCTCGCTCATCTCCACCATGAACGTCGACTGGCCGCGCACCAGATTGTCGCTGGCCCCCACGCGCGTGAACAAGCGATCCACGATCGGCAGTGTAGCTCGACGGGCCGGTACATACGCGCCAACCTGCGCCATGAGTTGGATCAAGCCAACCTGGCGCAGGATGGTACTCTTGCCCGCCATGTTCGGACCAGTCAGCACGATCATCTGACCGTCCTCGCTAAGCACGAGATCGTTCGGGATGAACTTCTCCCGCGCCATCATCCGCTCCACCACCGGATGACGTCCCGCCACAATCTCCATGTCGAAGCCATCGTGCAGCTCAGGACGCGCGTACTGCTCGCGCTCCGCCACGTCCGCGAATGCCGTGAGCACGTCGATCGTCGCCACCCGCCGCGCCACCTCCTGCCACCGCCGGATCGCCGCGCCCGCATCACGCCGCAACGCATCGAACAGCTCGCGCTCGCGCGTCTCGATCCGATCGGCGGCGCTGAGCACTTTCTCCTCGTACTCCTTGAGCGCCGGCGTCACGTAGCGTTCGGCCCCCGTCAACGTCTGACGTCGCTGATAATCGTCGGGGACCAGGTGCTTGTTGGCGTTCGAGATCTCGAGGAAGTACCCGAACACGCGATTGTATCCGACCTTGAGCGAGTGGATGCCGGTACGCGCGCGCTCCTGCGACTGGATCGTCGCGATCGCATCCTTGCCCCCGTCGCGCAACGCGCGCAGCGCATCGAGCTCGGCATCCATGCCCGGCGCGATGGTGTCCTCTTCACCGATCAGCAGCGGCGGCCGTTCCACCAGCATCGTCGTGAGCCGTTCGGCGCAGTCGCGACCATCGTCCCAATCGTCGAGCATCGCGGTCAACAACCCGCCGCTCGAATTGCCCTGGGTGGCATGCGCCAGCACAGCGCGCACCGCGTCGGCCACCTGCGGCAAGCGCGCCAGCGAATCACCGAGGGCGCGCAACTCACGTGGGGTGGCGCGGCCGGCCGCCGCTTTGCTGGCCAGTCGCTCCACGTCACGCACGCCATCAAGCGCCTCGCGCAGGCTGGCGCGCCCGACCGGATCGCGCACCAGCACCGTCACCGCATCGAGACGCCGTTCAATGGCACCGCGCTCGAGCAAAGGCGCCAGCAGCCACTGCCGCAGCATGCGCTGCCCCATGGGCGTGGTCGTGCGATCGAGCACCGACAGCAACGTGCCCGCCAGCTCACCACCGCGCAGCGACTCCACTAACTCGAGATTCCGACGCGTCATCTCGTCGAGCGGCATGACACCGCCCGGACGCTCCACCACCGGACGCGCGAGGTGCGGCAATCCGCCCGGCTGCAGTTCGCGCAGGTAGCGCAACAGCGCACCCGCGGCGCCAATCGCGCCGACATCGTCGCTCCCCAAACCGAAGCCTTCCAACGACAAGACATCGAACTGTCGCGCCAGCTCATCGCCCGCCAACTGCGCGTCGAATTCCCACCCGTCGCGCTCCGTCACCAGCACGTTGTCCACGGCCGTCATCGCGGCCGCCAACTCGGGGTGCGACGCACCGCGCACCACCAGCAGCTCGCGCGGCGCCACGCGTGCCAGCACCGCCGGCGCGTCCATCGGCGTCACCAGAAAAAGACGCCACTCGCCCGTGGAGAGATCAGCCGCCGCGATACCGATCTGTTCGCGCGATCCATCGCGCGATGTGTCGCGACCGGTCGCGATCGCGCACACGTAGTTGGCGCGCGCGCCGTCCAGCAAATCGTCGGCGAACACCGCACCCGGCGTAATCGTCTCCACCACTTCGCGCTTCACCAAACCCTTCGCGAGCTTAGGGTCCTCCACCTGCTCACAAATCGCGACCCGGAAACCCTGTCCCACCAGACGGCGCAGATACTCGGCGGCGGCCTTCACGGGAATGCCGGCCAGCGGCACCTCCGCCGCCCCGCCATTGTTGCGCGTCGTCAGCGTCAGACCGATCGCCCGCGACGCGGTTTCCGCGTCGTCGTAGAACATCTCATAAAAATCGCCCATCCGGAAAAACAGAATCGCATCCTGATGACGCGACTTGATCTCCCGATACTGCTGCATCAACGGCGTGGCCGCACCACTCACGGTGTGCGCTCCACCACGAAGCCGTTCACCCCGAGTTTTTTCAGTCGGCCCAGCGCCTTGGTCGCCGCGACGCGCGTCGCATAGTACCCCACACGCACGCGGAACGGCTTCTGCTCGCCGTCGATGCGCGTGTTAATATCACGGCGCTGGAACCGCTGCACAGCGTCGTTGGCTTCGGCCCGTGTGTCATACGCCGCCAGCTGGACGGAGTACCGTCCCGATCCAGCCGGCGACTTTCGAGACGGCGCCGGCTTCCCCGCGGCCACCGGTTTCTCAGCAACCCCCGGCGCGCTGGTCGCCATCGCGCTGGTGCACCGGCGCTGCAGTTCGTCCGACTGCAACCGCAATTCGCCTTCCGGGATCTCGACGCCGCGCAGCGAATCGAGCGCCCGGCAGCCGCCCGCTACGTTGCGCTCTTCGAAGTAGCTGCGCGTGAGCCAAAGCAGCCCCTTCGCGCGATAGACGCCACTCGGGTAGTCGCGCAGCACGCGCGTGAAATACACGCGCGCATCGGCCGGATGTCCGCGCAGCATGTCCAACTCGCCCAACCGCACCAGTGCGTCGGGAGCACGCGGCGACAATGGCACATCGATCACCAAGCGCTTCCAGTCGCGCTCCGCGTCGCCAATGCGTTCGGCGAGCACCGCGCGCCAGTAGAGCGCTTCGGCACGATCGATCGTGCCCATCGGCGTGGCCTCAACGAGCGAATCAAGCAGCGTGCGCGCCGTCGCGCCATCGCCACCGTCCACCATCGCGCGCGCACGCGCCGTGGTGCGTTCCACCGCCGGCGTCACCTGCGCTGACACTATGGGGGCGAGCCACAACGTGGCGATGCAACCGGCGCACGCAATCGTCAGCGTCGCGCGACGCGGGCGACGCATCACGCCACCTTCCGGCGACGGGTAGCACAGAGGCCGAGCACGAGGGACATCAGGATCTGCTCCGCATTCGAGACCGTCGTTTCTTTGAGCGCGATATCGGATTCCAGCAACAACTCGAGTGCCTTTTCACACGAGGCTGCACTCCACTGCTCGGTGACCTTGGTCCACGCCGAGGACGCCTCGTTCCACGGCCGCCCCGGATAGCCGCCGGTCTCCTTGAGGAACGCAAAGAATTCCTGCGGCAACCGATTGGTGGGAATCCCGGCATCGCGGCGGGCGCGCCCGAACGAGAGGGCGAACGCCTGCGTGCTCAGCATCATCACGACTTGCACCGCCGTGACTTTTGGCTGGCCGAGCACGTGCGCCACCAATGCCACCGCGGCGGCGGCGTCCTGGCGCGCGACGGCGTCGAGCAGATCGGTCACTGTTTCGCCACGCCGGATACCGACCACCGCCGACACCATGTCCACATCGATGGTAGCGCGCACGTCGCGATCGACGCCGATCGCGTAGCTCGCGCACTTGTCGAGCTCCGACGCCAGCTGATGCAGATCGTTGCCCACCGCCTGTTGCAGCAGCTGCGCTGCGTCGTCGGCAATGCTCACCGTCAACACCGTCGTCGCATGATGCGCGATCCAGCGACGGACGCGCTCGGGGGTGAGTGGCGCAAACTCGAGCGTCTCCGAGGCGGCGGCAATCGCGGCGTCGACTTTCGTGCCGGCGGGACTCACCAACAGCAGCAGCGTATCGCTGGCCGGGCGCTTGAGATAGAGGTCGAGCTGTTGTCGCGCCGCTTTCTTCAGCGCCGTCACGTCGCGGAGCACGACCGCACGCTTTTCGGCTAACATGGGCGGCGTAGACAGCAAGCTGCTCACCGCTTCGGCGTCGAGTTCACTGGCACGACGGATTTCGCAATTGAAGTCGCGCGTGCTCGGGTCGATCGATGCCTCGAGCAGATCGCGCACCGCGCCGTCCTTCAGATAATCGTCATCTCCGTGCAGGTAATACACAGGCGCGAAGTTCCGCGACTGAATCGCGGCCTGAACGACGCGGAGGGGCGACGATTCTTTGGCCATCCGATCAAGATAAGGGACCGCCGGTCGAACTTCAGCGCAATTGGGAGAAGGTCGCCAGGGTAAAGTCGCTGCGCACGAACGGCGCCGGGGCATCCTCGATGACCATGGCCGCTGGCCAGACCGGGTTTCCGGTCGCCATTGCCTGCATCAATTCGGGGGTGATGTACGACACCGGCATGGGGCTGGCCGGCTGCGAGGCAATCACGGGCTGCATCGATAGCCCCGGGGCCGAGGCGCGCCACCCCTGCCAGACGAACGCGCCAAGCATCGCGCTGGCCGCCACCGCCACGGCCATGCGCCTGTTCCGCGAAGCGGCCGAGCGCGGTGCGTGGAGCAGGGCCGAGCGGGCGGCCATCGCCATCCGCCCGTCGTAGCAATCGTCGCGGCATTCGTCGCGGCATTCGGCCAAGCGGGCGCGAAGTCGGGCCTGAAACGCCGCGCTGGGTTCGAGCACGGGCATGCTGCGCGCAACCATCAGCGAGCGACGTACCAGCGTATCGTGCGCGGCGCAGCCGTCGCACACCATCACATGATGCTGCGCGGCGGCCATCTCGTCGCCAGGCATCGTGTCATCCAGATAGGCCAGGTGCTGCTTTCGGAAGCGCTTGCAGTCCATCAGGGCGGTATTGACTCGTGTAAAAGGCATCGCAGACGATCGCACGGCAGGATACCCGTGTCCTTGGGTACGGTTCCGATCTCTGGATCCACGGCTCAGTGGGTATCAAAACGCATGACCCCCCGCCAGGGCAATCCCGGGCGGGGGGGGCAGGGAGCGGCGCTTTCGACCCGTCTTTATCGCACGAGTGGCGCGATGATGTCGGCAAAGGCCGTGCGAGCACGGTTAAGACGCGATTTGACGGTACCAAGGTTCACGCCGGTGATCTCGGCGATCTCCTCGTACGACTTCCCCTCCAGCTCGCGAAGCACGAACACCTCGCGGTGATGGGCCGGCAATTCCGCCACCGACTGGTCGACCATCTCCTTCAGGTGACGCTTCCGGAAGAGGTCGTCGGGACGCGTGTGCACATCCTCGAACTGGAGCGGGCGTGCCTCGTCCTCGAACTTGGCCTTGATCGTCTGGAAGAGCACGAGCGGATTGCGCGAACGGTTGCGCAGCTCGTTCTTCGCCAGGTTCGACGCAATGGTATAGATCCACGTCGAGAACTTCTTTGAGCGATCGAAGCGTCCGATATGGCGGTACACGCGAATGAACACTTCCTGCACCAGATCTTCGGCGCGGTCGCGGTCACTGATGGTGCGGTAGACGAAGTTGAGCAGCCGACCCTGGTACCGGTCGACGAGCTCTTCAAAGGCGCGTTCCTCGCCTCCGAGGAACACCGACACCACATCTCCATCCTCGAGGGTGCGCAGATGCTCGCGCACCGGCACCGTGGGGATGCGCTGTGACGTCAGTTTCGTGCGAGCCAGATCGGCCATGATCGAGTCCTCCGCCTACGGTGACGCGAGCCCCAAGACTCACGGCGCTTCGACCAGATGGCCGGACGATCCGGCAGACCATGTCGTCGCACAGACCGGTCCTAGTGCATAGGGCGTGCCGCCGGGAACTTTCCGGAACATATCCGACTAAGTCATTAATATAAAAAGACTTACAATGCTGTACCCGACGTCACGATGTCGGTGAATTCTGCCCTGCCGTCCAAAATGTCTCTGAAAAAGGACACTAAAAAAGGACAGCCGCGGTCAGTTCAGACGAAACCCCGCGGTGTACAGCAGCGCGAGTGCCGTCTTGGCATCCTGAATTTCGCCCTGCTCGATCATCGACAGCGCCCGAGACAGCTTGGTTGGCGCCAACTCCATGAACTCGTCCGCTTCGCGCTTCCAGTCGCCCGCCTCGAGCCCCGTCGCCATGAAAAGATGGATCTTCTCATCGGTAAAGCCGGGGGTCGTGAACATCGTGAACAAATGTTCGACACGCGACGCGGTGTAGCCGGTTTCCTCCTTGAGCTCGCGATGTGCGCAAGCCAGCGGTTCTTCTCCGGCATCCAAACGGCCGGCCGGGATCTCGTACAGATACCCCTCGGCCGCATACCGATACTGGCGGATCAACAGCACCTCTGGATCATTGTCGAGGTCGCCAAGCAACGGCACGATCGCGCTCGCCCCTGGATGACGCACCATCTCCAGCTGGCCGGTCGAGCCGTCGGGAAAGCGCACGGTGTCGATGTCGATCGAGATCACCTTCCCGGTATACCCGCGTGTTCCGATGATCTTGCCCGGGCCCTGCCGTTCGATCGCCATCAGCGGACCGCCTTCTTGACCACCTTCTTCACGACCTTCTTCACCGCCTTCTTGGCGCCTTTCTTCGGCTTCTTTTGCACGGGCACATCGTTGCCCGCCAGCCACTGCTTGATCGTCGCACGCAGGTACACCGGAATACGCAGAATCGTCCCGCGACACTTCTTCGCGCCGCACCGGCACGCGTAATACCGCACGTCTTCTGGCTCGTAGTCGTCCTGCCACTCGAACCGATAGTCGTACGTCAGCTCAGTTTCCGGCGTGATCGCCTTCATCGCCTTGATCCAGATGTGGCCGTGTTCGATCACCGTCTCGCAGTTCGGATCGCACGAATGATTGATGAAGCGCGCGTCGTTTCCGCCGTACCGGGCGTCCAGTACCGTGTCGTCGTCGAGCACGAACAGGAACGTGTGATGACGTGCTTCACTGTCGTCATAGCGACGGTCGGCCTCGTCGTGGGTGATCCGCTTCCCCCAGTACTCGTCGATCTTCTTGCCCTTGCGAATCGGTAGGATCGCGAACGCGCCACGCCCCTGGATCTTGGAGCGACGCACCTCATAGAACGACGACGCGAGGGGCTTCACGGACTTCTTCACGGACTTCTTTGCTGGCGACACGTCGATTCAGGAGGCTGAGGAGGGAGACACAGGCGCGGCAGCGACATCGTCTGCTGCCGGGTCGTACACGGCAACCGCACCAAGCGACAGCGCGTCGACGGTCGGACGGATCGCCGTAGCATCGCCCACGACGATAACCTGCAATCGACTCGGATCGAGATGCGTTTGCGCCACACGCAGCACATCCTGCGCGGTGACCGCTTTCACCCGGTCACGATACGTATCGAAGTAGTTCGTTGGCAGTCGGAAGATCTCCACGTTCGCCAGTCCACCCGCCACTTCGGCGGTCGTTTCGAATCGAATCGGGAAGACACCCACCAGATAACTCGTAGCCAGCGACAGTTCGGCCTCGCTGACCGGCGCTTCGCGAATCCGCGCGAACTCGAGAGCGATCTCACGCAGCGCATCGGCCGTGACTGCCGTTTCCACCGCCGTCGAAATTTCAAACGGGCTGGCAGCACGACGCCAATCGAACGCCGAGTGCGCGCCGTAGGTGTACGCGTGCACTTCGCGCAAATTCAAATTAAGCCGCGACGAAAAGAGTCCGCCCAGAATCGCGTTCATCACCACCACGGGGAAATAATCCTCGTGGAGTCGCGGAATCGCCACGTGCCCCACACGTACCTCCGACTGCGGCGAGTCCGGCTTGTGCACCAAATGCACGCGCGGCTCGAGAAACCGCTGGGTATCCACCGGCTCCGTGACCACTGGCGCTTTGCCGGCCCAATCGCCAAAGTGCGCGCTGGCCAGCTTCACCGCGTGCTCCACCTCGATGTCGCCAATCATCATCAACGCCGTGGCGTCGGGACGGTAGAACTCTGCGTGATACGCCTGTACGCGTTCGCGGGTGAGGCGCATGATGCTTTGTTCGTCACCGCCGGCCAACCGTGCGAAACGCGACTCCGGCTGATACAACAGACGCGAGAAGAACACGTCGGACAACCCGCGCGGTTCGGCGCGCAGCTGGGCCAGATCGGCCAGTCGCTCGCCGCGCATGCGCTCCAGTTCCGACTCGGGAAATGACGGATATCGCAACACTTCCGACAGCACCGCCACCGCGTCATCAATGCGCGAGGACAGCGCGGTGATCTGCACGATCGCCGAGTCCCAGTCGGCGCCGGTGTCAAGCGTCGTCCCGAGCATCTCCAGTCGCGAGGTGAGCTCGAGCGCGTTCATGTCACGCGTGCCTTCCGCCAGTGCGCGGGTGGTGAGCTGTGCCAGCCCTTCGTAATCGCGCGGATCGCGCGTAGCGCCCGCTTCGATGACCGCCAAGGTGGTCACCACGGGATACGCCGGCACATTCGCCACAATTAATCGCAGACCGTTGGCCAGAATGCGCGTGGCAAAGTGCGGAAACCGATAGTCGCTCGGCGTGCCAGCACCAGGACGCGGCGAAGCGGCAGGCATTGCATCCGACCGCGCATCGGGTGTGCTACTTGCGGGTGTGCTGCTCATGCGACGGCCTCCGCCAATGCCGCAGACTCGGCCGGCACAAACATCAGCAGCGCGCGATTATCGGGACCAAGCCGCTCGCGGGCGAGGGCGGAGACCGCGGCCGTGGTCGTCGCGCCGTAGCGCTCCACCTGGTCGTTGATCAGCGTCGCATCACCAAAGTACGTCGCAAAACGCGACAACTGATCAGCGCGCTCGGCAGCCGACTGCATGCTCGTCACAAAACTCGTCTCGATCAGCGCGCGGGCACGCTGCACTTCGACATCGGTCACACCATGCTGGTGCATCAGGTCGAGCTCGCCCAACACGGCCGCTTCGAGCTGTGCCGGCGTGACGTCGGGGTGCGCCGTGGCATCAACCACCAACAGGTCACTGCCCTTGGCCAGATCGTAGGTGAAGGCGCTCGCTTGGGACGCGACCCGCTGCTGCCGCACCAGCGACTGCTCAAGACGACAGCCGGTGCGCAGGCCGAGGATGGCGGCAGCCAGTGAGGCGGCGTAATAACCGTCACTACCGAACACCGGGGTGCGGCAGGCCACGAATAGGCGCGGCAAGGCGACGGCATCGGGTACCACCGCACGGCGCGTGTCGCCGAAGGTGGGCGGCAGCGTCATGTCGCGGAGCGGCGGACGTGGGGCGCCGCGGGAAATCGGACCGTAGTATTCTTCAATCAGGCGCCTGGTCTCGGTGCGATCAAAATCACCGGCAACGGTGAGCACCGCGTTGTCCGGGGTGTAGTATGTCCGGAAGAAGTCCGCGACGTCGTCGAGCGACGCGTCGGTCAGATGCTCCATGGACCCGATCAACGAGTGATGGAACGGATGCTCCTCCGGGAAGCAGAGCGCCGGCAGACGCTCCCACCACGTGCCGTACGGCTGGTTGTCGACCGACCAGCGGCGTTCGTTCTTCACGACGTCGCGCTGCGTGTCGAGCTTCTGCTGCGTGAGCCCTGGCAGCATCCGGCCCATGCGATCGGCCTCGAGCCAGAGCGCCAACGCGATCTGGTGGGACGGAACGGTTTCATAGTAGTTCGTCCGATCGAGCCAGGTGGACCCGTTCAGGGTCCCTCCGGCGCGCTGGACGAGTTCGAAATGTTCGTTCGCCTCGACGTTCGCCGACCCCTGAAAGAGCATGTGCTCGAACAGGTGGGCGAAACCGGTGCGATCAAGCCGCTCATTGGCCGAACCCACGTGATACCACAAATTGACCGCGACGATCGGCGCCGTGTGATCCTCAGAAAGCACCACATGCAGGCCGTTCGGGAGGTGATAACTCTCGACGGGAATACGCATGGTTCAATATTGGGGGGCTGGTCACGAAACTCGAAGCCCCACGCGCACGAACCGATCATGATCGCCGGCCACCAATTCTCCTCCCCGTTTCTCTTATGACGTTTTCCAATCGCCACGCCGTCCTGCTCGTGGGAGCACTCGGGGTGCTCGTCGGCTGCGGCAGTGACCCCCAGGTCCCGAGTGCGGCGACCGCCACCGCCAGCACCACCATATCGGCCGCGGTGGCCGCTACGGTGGCCGCCGTTCCGGCCGTGCGGGTCACCGATGCCAAGGGGAAGGGCATCAAGAATATCCTGGTGCGCTGGCGCATCGCGAGCGGCGGCGGCAAGGTCATCAACGACTCGGTGCGCACCACCGCCAGCGGCGATGCGTCGTCGGGCGGATGGACGCTCGGCACCACCTCCGGCCAGCAGACACTGCAGGCGACGGCCGATGGCATCGCTGCCGTCACCTTTACCGCGACGGCAAATCCCGGTCCGTTGTCGCGACTCACGCCGGTCACGCTGGTCGACCAGCAAGCCCCGGTCAACACACCCGTGCCGTCGCTGCCGGCCGTGCGCGCGGAAGACCAGTACGGCAACCCCATCAGCGGCGCGGCCGTGCTGTTCACCATCGTGCAGGGCAACGGGGTGCTCGTTGGCGCGCAACAGTCCACCACCGAGCTCGGCATCGCCACCGTCGGCGCGTGGACCATCGGCCGAGCCATCGGGCAGCAGATCGTGACGGCCACGGCAGTCGGCTCCAATCCCGCGGTGTTCAGCGTCAACGCACTCGCCGGACCGCCGGCCGAGCTGCTGCGCGTCGTCGGCGATAATCAGGCGGGTGTCGCGAATATCAACATTGGCACTCCGCCCGGCGTGCGCGTGGTCGACGCCTACGGCAATCCGGTGGGCACCGTACCCGTCACGTTCACCCCAGGCCCGAACTCGGGCACGGTGACCGGCAGCACCGTGCTGTCAGACCCAGCCAACGGCACCGCGTTCGTGGGCAGCTGGCGCCTTGGTGCGGCGAGCACGCAGACACTCATCGCCACCAGTTCGGCGATTCCCAACAAGTCGACGACGTTCACCACCACGGTCACCACGTCGGCCTTCAATGTGGACGTGCGGTTTGTCGGTGATGCATCGCTGCCGGTACGGACCGCCTTCGCCAACGCGGTCGCCAAGTGGCGGCAAGTCATCGTCGGCAGCATCGGCACCGTTAACAATGTGAATATTCCGGCGGGACCCGCGGCGAATTCCTGCAGCGCTTGGACGCCGGCCGTCACCGGTACCGTGTCGAACACGATCATCTTTGCCCGCATCGACTCCATCGACGGACCGGGCACGCCGGGTGCCGGCAACATCCTCGGCCTCGCCAGTCCCTGCTACGTGAACGGCAATGCGATCCCGTTTCTGGGCTACATGGAGTTCGACAGTCTCGACGTCGGTCAGCTCGTGGCGCGCGGGCAGTTTGAAAAAGTCGTGCTTCACGAAATTGGGCACGTGCTCGGCATCGGCACCATCTGGAATTTCCGGCGCGCCCTGCTGGACATCTCGACCGTGGGCGACCCGTTTTACGTGGGCACCGCCGCGCGCGCGCAGTTCGCCGCGCTCAACACCGCAACGTACTCCGGCAATCCGGTGCCGGTGGAAAATACCGGCGGCACCGGCACGATCAACTCGCATTGGCGCACGTCGGTCATGCAGCGCGAGCTCATGCAAGGATTTGCGGTGAATCAAGTGCAACCACTCAGCCGCATCACCGTGGGCTCGCTGCAGGATCTCGGTTACCTCGTGAACCTCGCCGCGGCCGACGCCTTTTCACTCACGGCAGCGCTGCGCAGTGGCTTCGGCTTCGACGCCACCTCAGGGATACCGTATCGCGACCTCGTGCCCGATGTCGACATCAAGCAGGTTCGCGCCGATGGCAGCATCGTGCGAGTGCCGCGCCGCGCCCGATAGTCGACCGCGACCGCTACTGCGACCGCTACCGCGAACTACGGCGTGGTTGGTGAGCTCATCGACCCGCCGGTCACCGTGAGCCAGAGCATCAACGCGACATCCGTCGGCAGCGCGATCGACTCGCGCAGCATGTATTCGATCGCCACCGCACGGTTTGCCGAAATGGGACTGGTGCGGGTGGGCGACGGCAGCGGACGCAACCCCTGCAACCGCGCCAGCACATCAAGGCGGAGCATGTGAAACGGGTCGCTCACCAGCAGCACGCTGGGTCGACGTGGCATCGTGTCGCGCACGGTGA
The DNA here is from genome assembly GCA_002737115.1 of Gemmatimonadota bacterium. GTDB lineage: Bacteria > Gemmatimonadota > Gemmatimonadetes > Gemmatimonadales > Gemmatimonadaceae > Gemmatimonas. Next base: position 20,313 of record NSHR01000036.1, read on the forward strand.
CCGGCAACGAATCACGCCACGCCTCGAGCCGCGCGGCGGCACCATCCATCGACGCCAGTGACGTACGCCCGGTTGGCTCGAGCAAAATGGCCTGCGTGGGCACGCCGCGGCGCACGAGATAGCGCCGACCCGCTTCCGCTTCGCTGATCAGATCGCCCGGGCGACGGCCTCCTGTGAGCACCACGCGCACCGCCCGATCACTCTGCCAGAGCGCCAGCGCGTGGTCGAGCCGGGCGCGCAGCACCGGGGACGGACGTCCCCCGTACTGCGCGGCGCCCAACACGACAATGGCATCCGCGCGCCCCTCGGCCGCCCGTCGCGACCAGCCGAAGATGACAGCCACACACAGCACCCACCCCGTCAGCGCCGCGCCGATGAGTCGGAGAATGAGTTGGGGCCGAAACCGGCCACGAGCCGCGCGTTGCATCCTGCCAAACTACTGCCTGCGCGCCCGCTGCGAAGGCCTGGTGCCCGGCGCCGGAATACCGACCAGGAAGCGATCGGCCCGACGCTGCTCGCCGACCACGAGGCACCGCCATCTCCACGACTCCATTGTGGATATCGGTGTTGGCACGAAGACCTTGGCAATTATTATAACGAGCTCATGCAATCGGAATTTCTCGCGTTCGCTCGCGCTCACCCGCTTTTCTCGTCATGAACGTCACCGAGCTCTTTTTGATCGCGATGGTCGTGATCTTTGCCGTTCCCTATCTCATCTGGCGAGGGGCCCGGACGGAGTATTTCGCACCCCTCGTGGTCGTGCAGATCATCGCCGGCGTGTTGCTCGGGCCCGGCGTGCTCGGTGCGGCGGTGCCCGAGTACTACAGCCAGCTCTTCACGCCGCCGGTGGTGCAGGCGCTGAACGGGATCGCCTGGTGGGCCGTCATGCTGTTCGTGATGCTCGCCGGCATCGAACTGGACCTGCACGATGCCATGAAACACCGCCGAGAAAGCGTCATCACCGCGGGGTTCGCGCTCGGCATGCCACTGGTATTCGGTGCCGCCGCCGGCCTCCTGCTGATTCGCCAGCAGGGATGGATTGGCCCCAAGGCGCAAGAATGGCAGTTCATCGTGGGCGTGGGCATGGCCTGTGCTGTCACGGCACTCCCCATTCTTGTACTGCTCATGGAAAAGATGGGGATCCTGCGGACTGCACTCGGCCAGCGCGTCCTGCGCTATGCGAGCCTCGATGACATCGCCCTGTGGGGCGTGCTCGCAGTCATCCTGATGGACTGGAACCGCGTCGAACGCCAGCTGCTGTTCCTGGTGCTCTATGCACTACTCTGCCTCGGATTCCGCGCGCTGATGCTGCGACTCCCCACGGCCGATCGCTGGTACGTCGCGATTATTTGGCTGGCGCTCGTGAGCCTCGGTGCGGACTGGTGCGGCCTGCACTTTATGGTCGGGGCGTTTCTCGCCGGCGTCGTGATGGAGAAGTCGTGGTTCAACCTCGAGCAGCTGGATCAGCTCCGCAACCACGTGCTGTTGGTGATGATGCCGGTGTTCTTTCTGTCCACCGGTCTCAAGACCCAGTGGACCATGGGTGGCACGACCGTACTCCTTGCTGCGGCGCTGCTGCTCGTCGCGTCAGTCAGTGGCAAGATCGCCGGGACGCAGCTGGCCGCTCGGGTCCTTGGCTGGCCACGTGGAGACGCGCAGCTCGTGGGGTGGCTGCTACAGACGAAAGCGCTGATCGAGATCATCTTCGTCAACATTCTGCTGGACAAGCAGATCATCACATCCGAGATGTTCACGGCGTTTCTGCTGATGGCGGTAGTCAGCACTATGCTGACCGTCCCCGTCGTCACGCCGCTACTCGCCGCCAGCCGTCAACGGCCGGCGTCATAACGCGTCGGGGACTCCACTGAGCCGCGGTACGCCTGTATCATAGTGCGCAGGTCGACCAGCGCGTCGGGCGAGATGCTGTAGGCGCCGCGCAACGGATGGTCCATCGCGGCGATGAAGAACATCATGAGGCCCACGTAAATGGCCAACACGCCCGAGGCCGTGAGCCGGACCCAGAGCAGATCGTTGGTGATGAACCACAACAACGCCAGCGTCATGGCCGCGCCGATCATAACAATCAGCCACAACATGCTCGGCAACCCGGTGTTCACAAATTCCAATCGGTTGCGCGTCGCTTCGGTGAATCCCGAGAATTGGCGGAGCGCTTCGGCATGCACGAGTTGATCACCCGTACGCGTCGGCTGGACGGCAAACAACCGCACCTGGATGGCGCTGACGCGTGCCGGTCCGTCCGTTGGGATCACGCCCCGCCGGTACTGCGGCCATGCATCCTCGACGACATAATCCACATAGTCGTAGATCGCGCCCTGCAATTGCTGACGATACGGCGGCGGATAGGCGCTGACGGTGCGGTATAGCCCTGCCACCTGATTCGCCTCGACGCTGACGGCGGTTTCGGCAGCCCCGTAATTTTCGTAGGACGCCACCGCCACCAAGCCGAGCATCAAGCCGAAGAACAAGCCGAGCGCCGAGAGATATTGACCGACAAAGTCACCGATGCCGGCCGGATCCTCCGTGTGCCGACGTAAGGCGTTGCCGACGAGGATAACACCAAGCCACGTGTACGTGATGCAGACGCCGCACGAGATCATGGCCAGCTGCAGATTCGTGAGGTCATAAATCCAATAGAACGTCACGCAGATCTCTCAGTTCTCGTGTGAAGGCGCACGATCGATTAACGGCGTCGGGACTGCACGATGGTGCCCGTCGCGAGCCGTCGTGCCTCCCCGACCAAGATCGAGTCGCCAGACGTCAGACCGCTCACGACTTCGATGTGGTGCGTGTCCTCGATGCGTTGGCCGAGGGCCACCGCCATACGAACGACACGCCCTTGGCGGAGGATCGCCACCATCGCGGTATCGGTTGTGCGGTCGACGGCACGCTCTGGAATGAGCATGCTGGCGCGACCCTCGAGGGAGATTCGGCCGCTCACCGTCTGCCCGAGGAGCAAGCGCGATCCGTCGGTGGGCACGGAGATACTGACGCGCACCTGTTGCGTCTGCGGATCGACCACTCGCGAGATACTCGTAATCCGGGCCGACGACGCCACCGGCGCGACACGCGAGCGATCAGCGGACGCGTCGGCCACGGGCATGATCCGGACCGTCGCGCCCACGGTGAGCGACGAAGCGACGGCGGTCGGCAGCGAGGCTTCGATGATGCGCTGCCGGGTATCAGCCAGGGTAAACAGGGGCATGCCTGCCGCAACGACATCGCCCGTCCGCGCGACGGGATCCATCACCACCGCGGCGAACGGTGCGCGGATGACAGTCTGCTGTAGTGCGCGCTCGGCGAACGACCGCTGCGCGCGCGCCTCTGCCCCGTGCGACCGCGCGGCGAGCACGAGGCGCTCAGCCACGTCGCGCTCTTTCGGCGCGACGGCCCCGATATCGACCAACGCGCGTACTCGGCCCAGCTCTCGCGTCGCTTGAGTGAGCTGGGCCTCAGCCTGCGCCTCGGCGGCCTGTGCCACTTGGATACGTTCGCGGGCGCTGCGATCATCGAACACCGCCATCAACGCACCGGCCGCGACTTCCTGTCCCACGCTCACCGGGACCGTCACCAAGGTCCCGGGCGCTTCGGCCCGCACGCGCAGGATGCGCTGGGAGGATACCGTCCCGATGAAACCCGGTCCGGTCCACAGGGAGTCCATGTGGGCCAGCGCCACCTCGTCCTCCGCGACGGTGACGGTGCTTGGTGCGACCTCACGGCAGGACGCGAGCCCCACCAAAACGGTCAGGGCGTGCAGCGCACGCCAGTGCCCACGGGCGGCGACCCGCCTTAGACGACGCATGCGACGGGCTCGTCGGCCGTCAGTACGTTCAGCACCGCCGCCTGCAGAATCGTGAGTCCTTGCTGCAACTCCGTGTCGGAGATCGTTAGGGGCGGCATGAGCTTGACCACTTCATCATGCGGACCGCTGCGCTCCGCCATCAAACCGTTGGCCCAGGCCGTTTGGGTAATCCGGGCCGCCATGGCAGGATCTGGGCAATGCAGCCCCTGCATCATGCCGCGACCACGGACAGAGAAGCCGACGTGCGGGTGCATGGCGACGATCGACTGCAGCGCGGCGTGCATCTCCGTTGCTCGACTTGCAACGGTCAGCATAAGATCATCATCGCGCCAATAACAGCGCAGTGCAGTGGTTGCGGCCACAAATGCGAGATTAAATCCGCGAAACGTGCCGTTGTGCTCGCCCGGCGCCCAGACGTCGAGATGCGGCTTCATGAGCACGAGCGCCAACGGCAGGCCGATGCCACCGATGGCTTTGGACAACAGCACGATGTCGGGGGTGATGCCGGCCTCTTCGAAGCTGAAGAACGTCCCGGTCCGTCCACACCCGGCCTGAATGTCGTCGACGATCAGCAGCACTCCGCGGGCGGCGGCGATGGCGGCAACCCCACGCAACCATTCGGGCGAGGCCACGTTGATGCCGCCCTCGCCCTGCACGCACTCCACGACGATCGCGGCCACGCCCTCGCCTCGCGCTACCGCCTGATCCAGCAGAGCGGCGAGCGCGGCCAGTGCCTGCTCGGTCGTCTGGCCGTTCGCCCGATCGTACGGCGCGACCAGGACATGCGGCAGCGGCACACCGGCACCGGCGCGCGCCATCGGATTGGCCGTCAGCGCCAGTGCGCCGAGTGTCATGCCATGGTAGGCCTGCGAAAACGATACGACGGTGCGGCGACCGGTGACCTTTCGCGCCAGCTTGAGCGCCGCCTCGACGGCATTCGTGCCCGTGGGCCCCGGGAACTGTATCCGGTAGTCGAGTCCACGTGGCACCAGAATTGTGCGCTCGAATTCCTCGAGAAACTCGCGCTTCGCGACCGTGTGCAGGTCGAGCGAGTGCAGCATCGCGTCGTCCGCCAAGTACGCCACGAGGGCGGCCTTCATTCTCGGCTCATTGTGCCCGTAATTCATCGTGCCGGCGCCGGCGAAGAAGTCGACGTACTGACGACCATGCTCATCCCACAGGCTGGCGCCACGCGCACGGGCAAAGACCGCCGGAAAGCTGCGACAATAGCCGCGCACCTGAGACTCTCGTCGCGCAAAAACGGCAGTGGCCGGGTCACGTGGTGTCTCGACATCGGCGTCGCAGGTCACATTCTTCATGCCCGTGAATTACCGGACTCAGCCATGCTAGTCAAGTAAAGCAGCTTTTGTTATTTTTCGAGTATGAAAAATCTTTTTCGGGTGCTCCAAACACTCGCGGTCGCCACGATCGCGATAGCCAACGTCAGCGCCCCTGTTCATGCGCAAGCTGCGGCCGCGGATACCGTCACGGTCCAGACCGTGACACTTCAAGATGGTTCGGTCCTGCAGGGACGACTCATCGCCCAAACCGCCGATTCCATTGTCGTCGTGTCCAAGTCGTATGGTCAGCTCACGCTGGCGCGTTCGACGGTACGCTCCATCAGCGGCGACAATCCAACCGAGCAGGTCAGTGCGCTGGCAGCAGTGCCGACGATCAGCCATCAACGTGCGAAGCAGGCCCAGTGGTCGTCACAGATCGAGCTCGGCATCCAGTCGTTTTCCGCGCTGACCAAGCCCGACGCCGAGGGGAACAACATTGGGGGATCGATTCGCAGCAGAAGTATTGGCCTCAATCTCGCGCGCTCCGGACCCAGCTCGACCATGAAAATGGGGCTGCAGGTGAACTACTTTCGTCAGGATCCGCATCCGGCGGCCGCAAACGATCTCTTGCTCACCATCACGGCGGCTCGGGATCTCGGAGCGTCGCCGTACCGCGTCGTCGCCCAGACCTTTCTGGAGAAGAACAAGCCGCAGAGTATATACTTTCGTTTCACGCAGCATATCGGGATCGGCCGTCTTGTCGTCAAGAGTAAGCGCGTGAAGATGTTCTTGGCGCCGGGGCTCGCGTACTCCCGTGCCGACGCAGATGAGGAAGCCGAGCTGGCGATCAGCCAGTCGGTCACGCTCAACGGCCCGGGTGTCGGCGTGTACGAATCGATCGCGTGGCAGGTGATCCCGTCGGTCACCTTATCGCAGAATTTTCTCTCCACGATCACCTCCGGTCGTCGGCAGTCGGCAGCTGCGATCACCGTGAGTGGCATGCTCGCCCCCCGTATCGGCGTCAACGTCGTCTACAATCGTCGCTACGATTCGGGCATGGTCGATCCGGTCAACAAGACCTTCACGAAACTGGTGATCGGGCTACAGCTCTCCCGTTGAGTAGTGACGGGGCCGTGCATGGGAGTGGCGCCGCATCCTTGGGCGTGATGTGGCGATGGCGGGCTATTACACCCGATGATGCGGACCGGAACGGTCGCTGGCGGACCGGGCTCGCCGCTCACGAGATCAATCATGCGCTCGGGCTGTCCATGCATGCTGTCCGCGCCTCCTATGTCGCCGCGCGCGAGGTCCTGCGGTCGCTGGTGGCCGAGTGGGCGGGCACCCTGCCGAGCGCCGTTCGCTTGGAACGCACCCCACTCGGCGCGCTTTACCTCCCCGACTATCCCCTCGCCGGCTGTTCGCTCAGTCATACCGGCGGCGCAGTGCTGGCGACGCTGCGACCGAATGGCCCGGTCGGGGTCGATCTCGAGACCATATCCCGCCCGATCGGTGATCTCGACGCGCTGATCGGCACGGCCTGTACCGCGCATGAGCAGGCGTGCCTGGCGGCACTGCCGCCGGCGCTGCGGCATCGGCACTTTCTGACAATCTGGACGGGCAAGGAAGCGGTGCTGAAGGGACTGGGACTTGGACTCAGCGTGGACCCGCGCGACGTGGCGGTTCATCAGGTCGAACAGTCCCCCTCGTCGGCACGATGGCACCGACCGCGACCAGGCGCCGCCGATCGCTGGCAGCTGGAGCGCATTTATGAGATTCCCGACCACATTGCCACCGTCGCGGTGCCGCAATGTGAAACGCTCCACCGCGGATAGTCCGTGGTGGAGCGTTTCCTTGTGCCGTGCCGCGCCGCGGATCAGGCGGGCGTGGCCACCATATCGGCGGACATCACGTCCTCAGCGACCACCACACCTTCGGCTTCGCTCTTCGAGAACATGCTCTTGCCCTTCTCGAACTGACGCGACACGACGCCTTTGCCCTTGGCGTACTGCTCGGCGGCGGACTTCTTCGCCTGCTCCACATCGAACGACAGCATCGTGCCGCCGGCGGCGAAATGAGCGACAAACACGCGGCCCACGATGTTGGTCGCGGCGGAACCGAACACCGACATCGACACCGACGCAACCGCCTGGCCGACGAGGGGAATCACGCGCAGCATGCTCATGGCGCCAGCTGACTTGGCCACCGACGTCGCCGTCATTCCGGCCAGCAGCGCGGCGATCGTGCTCTTTCCCCACTCTTCGGAGAAGTCGGCGCCAAAGTGCTTCGTGATGTCCTGGATCATCGCGAGATTGACCGCCGCCAGCGCGGCGAGGTCGAGCACGGGGATCGGGACTAAGCCAGCGCCGGCCGCATAAAGCGTGTACTTGCTGACGATGTTCTTCGCCGCCATGTGCGAATCAGTCATGCGAACTCCATTAATGAAGTAAACCTGCTCGCCTGATCGGAAACCTGGAGACCGAGCAGCATATCGGGCCGACTGTTGGTAATATAAGGCGACCTCTTCAATCACGTCAACATGTTACAGCTGCTCGGGGTGGGGCCGTCCGTATGCGCTTAGTCCTCATCGAGGGCGCTCCCTGTTCTGGAAAATCCAGCATCGCTCAGCATGTGGCTCTGCATGCCACTCCCTCCGGTGTCACGGCGCGTTGGTTTCACGAACGAGAGCCTGATCATCCGGTTTTTCATTTTTCGCACCTGAACGATTTGCTGCGCTTCGAACCTGACCAGCTCGAAGAAGCCCTCATGACCGGATGGCGCGCCCTCAAGCCGATTCCACGGTTGGATCTGCTGGTGCTCGACGGGACGCTGATGAATCTCACCATGGGTTTAATGGTCGCCATGGAGGCTCCGGAAGATCGTATTCGCCGGGTGTTCGGCGACATCGTAGAGTTGCTGCGCCCTTTCGAGCCGACGTTAGTGCAGTTGACCTATCCCGATGTGGATCAGTGGCTGCGAACGGTGTCCGCTCAGCGCGGTGCGCATTGGATCCACGTGATGCACACCTTGCTCGCGCAGACCCCATTCGCGCGCGCGCACGCCGCGACCTCGGACGCGCCCACCTCGGCCCCCCGGGGCACTCCCGCCCGCAGTCCGGAGATAGGCCTGCTGCGCGCCTTCTACGCACGGCTAATGGGTCTGATGAGCGACCTGCCCGAATTGTGGCTCGGCCAGCATGTGGACGTTGCCGTTCAGGACGAGGATTGGCCGCGTGTACGGCGGGACGTCATGGCGGCTCTTGGGTATCCGAGTTCCGAGCCGACCGTGATATCGCGTCGCGCGCTGATGGGTTGCGCCGGTCCGTTTCGGGGTCTTAACACCGGGTGCGACGTCACCGTGACCACCGACGGCCACGCGCTGTTCCTCCAGCATCACGATTACGTCGTGCACCCCCTTATTCCCACCGGGGCGCCGCGGTCCTATCTCGTCGAAGGGTACCCCTCGGTGGTGACGTTCGACGCGGACCGATCCGCCCAAAGTCCCCGTTTTCAGATGCGCTCGGCGCTGCACAATGACCGCCTCGTGACCGACACCTTCTGCCGCGTCACCGCGTCGTGAGCCACCCACCCGAGCCGAAGTCGCTGGTTGACGCGTTGCTGCGGCACGTGCGCAACACGCCCGAGAAGCGGTGCATGACGTTCCTCGACAATGGCGAGGAGGAGTCGGACTGGTGCACGTATGCGGAGCTCGATCGGGATGCGCGTGCGGTCGCGGCGAACATTACCCGCTATGCCGCGACTGGCGAACGCGTGCTGCTGCTTTTTCCCCCGGGTATTGATTTCATCCGCGCGTTTGTCGGGTGCCTATATGCGGGCGTCGTTGCGGTCCCAGCCTATCCGCCGCGACGAAATCGAGGTGCCGAGCGCATTACGCGCATCATCGCCGATGCGGATGCGACGTGCGTGCTGACAACGAGCGGTGCCGGTGCCACGCTACCCTCGTTCGAGAGCCGCGGCCGAGCGCTTCCCGTGCTCCACGTCGCCGCCGCTCCGTCCGTGGCCGATGCGTTTGTGCCGTCGCCGCTCACGGGGAGCGACCTCGCGTTTCTGCAGTACACGTCCGGTTCCACGGGAGCACCCAAGGGCGTGATGGTGTCGCACGGCAACCTGCTCCACAACCTCGAAACGATTCGGCAATCGCTCAGCATGAGCGACGCCAGCGTATTCGTCGGGTGGCTCCCCGCGTTTCATGACATGGGGTTGATCGGTCAGCTGTTGTCGTCGTTGTATAACGGCGCGACCTGCGTATTCATGGCACCGGCGGCGTTCCTGCAGCGTCCAGTGCGCTGGCTGCGCGCGATGTCGACCTATCGGGGCACCATCTCCGGTGCGCCGAATTCCGCCTATGAGCTGTGCGTCACGACGACGACCGCAGAAGAGCGCGCCACACTCGATCTCTCGGCGTGGACGTTTGCCTACAACGGCGCCGAGCCGGTACGCGTTGGCACCATTCGTCGTTTCACGGACGCGTTTGCCGTAAGCCAGCTGCGCGCCGAACAGATCCAGCCGTGCTACGGCATGGCCGAGGCCGTGCTGTTGGTGTCCGTGCAGGGCGCGGGTAGGGCGCCCGCGTTCACTATGCATCAGGGTCGCGAATTGGTGGGCTGCGGACATGCGTGGCACCGCGCCCAGGTGCGCATCGTGGACCCGGAAACGCGACACGTGTGCGCCGACACGACGGAAGGCGAAATCTGGGTGTCCGGTGCGAGCATCGCGCAGGGCTACTGGAATAATCCGGCCGCCACAGCAGACGTCTTTGGCGCCCGACTGTGCGACGATGATGGCGCGACGTACTACCGCACCGGCGATCTCGGATTCTGGGCCGACGGCCATCTCTTCATCACGGGACGACGGAAAGACCTGATCATCATCCGCGGACGTAACCTGTATCCGCAGGATGTCGAAACCAGCGCGGCTGCGGCCTATGCCGATCTGCTGGCCGATCATTGTATTGCGTTCGGCATCGACATCGACGCCGAAGAACAGCTGGTCGTGGTGGTCGAGCTGCCGCGTGCGCTGATACGAGGTGATCACGACGCGATCATGCGGGCCGTTCGTGACATGGTAGTGCACGAGCATGAGATTGCCCCGGCCGCCATCGTGCTCGTGCGCACCGCGACACTGCCGCGCACGTCGAGCGGCAAGGTGCAGCGGCAGCAATGCCGTCAGGAGTTCGTAAGTGGGTCACTCGTCGCTCTGGCGCAGTGGACAAAGCCCACATTCGTCGTCGCCGCATCGGACGGCGGATCACCCACGCGGGACGGTCCGTCGCGCGAGGCGATCAGCGAGTGGCTCGTCACGCGTCTGTCGCAACACACCGGCCGGGCACCGGCGTCGATCGATCGCCGTGCCTCGTTCAGCCAGTTTGCCCTCGATTCGATGCAGACCGTCGGTCTGACTGGCGAGCTGCAAGCATGGATTGGTCGCGACGTGCCAGCGACCGTCGCGTACGACTATCCCACGATCGACGCCATCGCCGCGTACCTCACGGACACACCGACAGCGCCGGCCATGGGGCACGCGCCGGCAGACGGCATCGTGGACGATCCGATCGCGATCGTGGGACTGGCCTGCCGGGTGCCAGGCGCCGATACACCAGAGGCATTCTGGGCCCTGCTGCGCGATGGCCGCGATGCCATCACGATGCCTCCACCGTCACGCGACGCGAACCTGGGCGACGGCGGCTATCTCACCGACGTGGCGCGCTTCGATGCGGCCTGCTTCGGCATCTCGCCACACGAGGCGGGGTTGATGGATCCGCAGCAACGCCTGCTCTGCGAGGTGGCATGGGAAGCACTCGAGCGTGCTGGCATCACCCCGTCGTCATTGGCGGGCTCGCGCACCGGCGTCTTCGTCGGGGTCAGCGCCGGCGACTATCTGCGCCTGGCGACCGCAGCGGGGGGCACCGCCGAGCCCCACGGGGCCACGGGGAATGCCCCGAGTATCGCGGCGAACCGCCTGTCGTATCTGTTCGATTTGCGGGGGCCAAGCTGGAGCGTCGATACGGCGTGCTCGTCCTCGCTCGTCGCGGTGCATCAGGGATGCGAAAGCCTCCGCTCCCGGACGAGTGATCTGGCGCTGGTTGGTGGGGTGAATCTCGTGCTCACCCCCGACCTCACCACCGCATTCACCCGTGCGGGTATGCTGTCGCCGCAACGCCGCTGCCGCACGTTCGACGCGGCCGCCGATGGATACGTGCGCGGAGAAGGCGCCCTGGTGTTCATCCTCAAGCGCCACAGCGACGCACAGCGGGACGGCGATACCGTCTGGGCGTTGCTGCGCGGCAGCGCCGTGAATCAGGACGGACGCACGCATGGTCTTACCGCACCGAACGGCCCGTCGCAGTCTGCCGTGATTCGGGAGGCGCAAGCGCAAGCCGGTGTCACGAGCGCCGATGTTCAGCTCATCGAAGCACACGGCACCGGCACCGCTCTCGGCGATCCCATCGAAGTACAGGCGCTGCGCGCGGTGTTCGAGACCGACCGCGATTCCCCCTGCTATCTCAGTGCCACCAAAGCGAACATTGGCCATCTCGAGGCCGCCGCCGGCATCGCCGGGCTGTGCAAGGTGGTCCTCGCCATGCGACATGGCGTGATACCGCCGCAGGTGCACTTTGCGGCGCTCAATCCGCGCATGGATCTCGGTAGCACCTTCAGGATCGCGACCGCGTCGCAGCCATGGCCCGCGGCGGCGCGACGTCTCGCTGGCGTGAGCGCCTTCGGCTTCGGTGGCACGAATGCGCACATCGTCGTTGAAGGCGTTGCGGTCGCGGCGATGCCGACCGGCGGCGATGCGGGCGTGCTTCCGCTCAGCGCGCGCACCCCCGCAGCGCTGCGCGCGCTGATGACCCATGTGGTCGAATGGCTCGATCGCTACCCCGGTGTGTCGCTCGCACCGTTGGCACGGGCCTGGAGCGCGACGCGTGATCCATGGCTGCACCGGATCGCCGTAGCGGCGACGAGTACGACCGATGCCGCGGCGCTGTTGCGTGGTGCGATCGCAACGCGCACGATCGACGAGACATCGCCCACCGTCTTCGGCGACGTGACGCTTTTGACGAAGGCCGAGCAGACCGCGGTGCAGCGCTTCGTGCACGGCGAGGTCGTGGATTGGGGAGCCCTCTATCCAGAGGCCGGCCGCGTCCCTGACGCGCCGACCTATCCGTTCGAGCCGGTGCCCCATTGGCTCCCAGCCGCCACGGCGCCGGCCGCGCGCCATACACCCGCCGCGGACTCATCATCGACGGGTGTCGTCACCGCACCCGCGCCCGCTGGCGCCCTCCGATTCGGCGTGATGTTTTTCGCGGCGAGCGCGGCGACCGTATCGGGCGATGGCTATCGGCTGCTGCTGGATGTGGCGCGGTACGTCGACACGCATGGCTTCAGCAGCATCTGGCTTCCCGAGCGCCACTTCACGACACTGGGCGGAGCCTACCCGGCACCCGCCGTGTTGCACGCGGCGCTGGCCATGTGCACGCAGCATGTGCGCCTGCAGGCCGGCAGTGTGGTCGCACCACTGCATCATCCGGTGCGCATCGTCGAGGACTGGTCGATCGTGGACACGCTCTCGAATGGTCGCGCTGGGATGTCCTTGGCGGCAGGCTGGCATCCCGACGACTTCACGCTGGCGCCGGAGCACTACGCCGAACGCCAAGCGCATCTGTATAAAACACTGGACGTCGTGCGCGCACTCTGGCGCGGTGAACCCTTTGTGGGTCCGAACGGGCTTGGACAGGAGGTCGCCGTTCGCTCGCTACCTCGCCCCGTACAAACCGAGTGTCCGATCTGGATCACCGCAGCGGCGAAGCCCGAGTCGTTTGAACGCGCCGGAACGGCGGGCGCGAACCTGCTCACGCACTTGCTCGATCAGGATGTCGACGCGCTCGCCAGCAAGATCGTGCGGTATCGCGCGGCCCGTGCCGCGGCCGGCTTCGATCCGTCGTCGGGACAGGTGACGGTCATGATCCACACGTTCGTGGGAGCAGACGAGCGCGCGATCCGGGAAGAAGCACGGGCGCCCTTCTGTTCGTACATCAGTGAGAACATCGGATTGCTCACGGGTCTGGCCCAGAGCCGAGGGCAGCCCGTGGATCTCGCCGCGCTCGCGCCCGACGACAAGGCGGAGTTCATCGACTTTCTGTACGAGCGATTCGCGACGTCGCGTGGACTGATCGGCACACCGGAGTCGTGCCTCCCGCTGGTGCAGCGGCTCGAAGCGATCGGTGTCAACGAGATCGCCTGCTTGCTCGACTTCGGTCCGGCGGCGGCGCGCGTGCTGGAGTCGTTGGAGCACCTCGACGCGCTGCGACAGCTGTCGGCGAACCACTCACCGGCGGCCTTGTGCTATACGCGCCAATGGGAGCCGGCGACAAGCGGCCGCGCCGCTCTTAGGACGCGGTTCCGGGTGCTGTCGCACGAGAAGAATGACGGGCTGGCCACGGCGGTGCGAGCGGCACTCCTGGCGCGCGGACTCACCTGCACCGACGAGGCCGACGCGATCGTCATCGACCTGCGCGGGGCGGCGCACGACGTCGAGCGCGACGTGCCAGCGATCGCACACCGGCGCACCGTCGAGGTGATCGCCACGGCTCAGGAGACGGCCTCGCCGCTGGTGCTGGTCACGCAGGGTGCGATCGCGATCCTGGCGCAGGATCTGCTGTCACCATCCGCCGCGACGATCTGGGGGGTCGGACGTGCGCTGCAAGTCGAGTACCCCGGACGTCTGGGCATGCTGCTCGATCTGGATCCGGCGATGAGCGTCTCGGCGCAAGCGGAATCACTGGTGCGTGTGCTGCTGGCTCCGCCCGACGAGGACATGGTCGCGATCCGCGGTCAGGGCACACTCGTGCCTCGGCTCACACGGACCGCGGCGCCCACCGGGCGCGCCCTCGACGTGATCGGATCCGGATGCACAGTGATCACCGGTGGCACCGGCGGGCTGGGACTCGCCTTCGCGCATCGCCTCCTCGATGAGGGCGTACGCGATATCGCACTGATCGGACGTCGACCAATGGCGGATGCGGATTTCACCGCAGTGGCGGCGCGTGCGCAGGCACTGCACGCCACCGTCACGGTCCATGCCATCAATGTGGTGGATGGAGTTGCCTTGCACGCGCTGTTCGAAACATGGGCGGCGACGACGCGCACCGTCACGGCCATCTATCATCTGGCGGGTGTGCTCGACGATGCGGCCTTGCTGGCGCAGGATCCCGATCGGATCGCGCGTGTGCTCGCGCCGAAAGTGGACGGGGCCTGGCATCTGCGGCGACTCGCAGAAACGTACGGCGTGAAGCTGCTGGTATTCTTTTCGTCCATCTCATCGCTTCTGCCGGCGCCGGGACAAGCCAGCTACGCAGCCGCGAACGCTTTTCTGGACGGTCTCGCCATGGAGGCCCGCGCGGCCGGTATCGACGCCCACAGCATCAACTGGGGACCCTGGGCGGGGACAGGACACGCCGCCACGGCCTACGGACGCGCGGCTCATGCCC
>NSHR01000037.1 GCA_002737115.1 Gemmatimonadota bacterium
TCGTGCGGCCATCCTGCCGATTGGCCGAGCCAAGGGTGATGTCTACTGGTATGCCAGCAACGGCAGCTTCACGCAGAGCACGTGGTATGCGACGGCGCTCCCCCGTTGGGTGCGAGCATTCAACGCGAGACGGCTTGCGGCCAGCTACGCGGGGTGGTCGTGGACGCCGCTGCTGCCGGACTCCGCATACGCCGAGCCGGACAGCGTCGTGGCGGAATCGAGCGGTCAGCAGGTGGTGTTTCCGCACACGATCGTCGACGAGCCGACGCTGGCGACGGGCACGTTGCCGAACTTTCCGGTGATGGATGAGCTAACGCTCACCTTTGCGCTCGAGGGCGTCCGCCAACTGCAGCTTGGTGCCGACCCGAAGCGCACCGATCTCCTCAACATCTCGCTCTCCACCACCGACGCGGTCGGGCATCGCTATGGTCCCGATTCCAAGGAGCTGCACGATCAGCTGCTGCGAGTCGATCGGTATCTCGGAGCGTTCATCGATTCGCTCTTCACACTGCGCGACTCCACGCGCATCATCCTGACACTCACCGGCGATCATGGGATGTCGCCGTTTCCCGATGGCCGCTCCACGGTCACGCCCAACCCGGGTGCCCAATTCGTGTCTATCCGGCCCGCGTTCACGCAGGCCTTTGCCTCGTGGGCGGCGGCAGGTGTCGATACCAATCAGGTGGAGGAGAGTGACGGTACACTGCTGATCGGCAACACCACCTCATTCGTGAAGGCGCGGCTGTCAGTGGATTCGCTGGCACGAGCGCTGGCGGCTGACGTCCGGCAGCTACCAGGCGTGCATCGGGTCGATATGCTGATCGACCTGGCTACCAAGGCGGATACGCTACGCGATACGATTGCCGTGCGATGGCTGCGCAGGTTCGAGCCGGCCGGCACGGTCCGCTTCATGACAACCCTGAACCGCTACAACTATCACGCGGGCGTTCGCATCGCGACCCACGGCTCGCCGTGGGATCAGGACGCGTGGGTGCCGGTCATGTTCTGGGGAACGGCCTTCGCGCCGGGCAAGTACGACATGCACGCGCGTGTGGTGGACATGGCGCCGACGCTGGCCGACGTGCTCGGCGTACGGCCGCTGGAGAAGCTGGATGGGGTCGTGCTGCACCAGGCGATACGCCGATAGTGGTGCTTGGCACATTGTCGGCGTGGAGCACCTTTTCGCTGTCACTTCACCGGACACGAACCAACCCACAAAGCCGCGATGTCCGCGCGCACCACATCGGCAGCGGCCTTGCTGATCTTGAACTGCTGCGCACCGACGCCGGCACGCAGAACGCCAATCACCGTTTCAACAGGCGGGCAGTCAGGCTCGTGACAGCGGAGCTCCGTGATCAGAACGGTCGCATCGGGCTCCAAGTGAAGGGCGTCTTCCACCCAACCGCGAATGCGACGCAGTCTGTCCGCGTTTCTGTTGTCTCGAGCTGCGAAGAGGTCCATCAGTCGTTGGCTCCGTTCCGCGCCAGAGTGAGACCCGCCGCCGACGTTGGCCGAGGGGGCGCGTCGGAACCCGAGACGGGGGGGAGCAGGCGTGGCGCGAGATAGATGGCGGTCGAAACCACAGCGCCGAACAGGCCGATCCCCACGAGTACGAGCAAGTTCCGAGAAAGCCATGCGCGGCGTGCCGCAGACCGAGGGTTCGTCACAACGCGGACTCCAATTTGGGCCCAGGGACTGAGGGCAGTGAGATCAGGATACCGGAGCATTTACTGATAGTGCATTCTCATTATAGTTAATAAGGTCGATAGAGTCGAGGGCTTGACAGAGGCCTATTCCCGAATCCCCCGGTTCAGTCGAGCCGAGATCACGGAGAGTGAGAAGCCGTGGTTGTCGGCAGCCGTTCTGACCGGCCAGAAATCGAACGCGCGCGCACCGCCGCCCGCAGGCAGACAGGAGAGCGTATCCGTCCGCAGCACGAGATAGGGGATCGGATGGAGCGCGGAGAGCATCGACACACGACGCTGCAGTGCCCCCTGCTCTCCTTCCCGAATGATCCCGAAGTCCGAGTCCTGGGGCACCTCACGCGAGGTCGTGAAGCCTCCGATCGCCCGACCATTGGCGTGCGCGTGCCCCACGGCGCTGACGACCACGGCGAAGCGCTCGCGGTCGGCACGGTCCCAGCGATCGAATGTCCAGAGGTCGGGTTCGAGCGACTCGTCGAGCTCGCGCATGTGTTGCACCACCGCGTTCCCGTTGTCGTACGCCATCGCGTCAAGGCCGATATCGAACCGCGCCTCCGGTACCTCGGCCCGCACCAGTTTGCGAATCGACTCGAGTGCCTGTCGATGCTCAACTGTCGGTAGCTCATCCGGCGCGAAGACAAACAGTCCCGACACGAGCGTCGGTCGGAGTGAGGCCAAGGCACGCCCGATCGAATCGGCGGCCGATGGCGGCACGATCCATCGCTCGTTCGCATACATAGGCACACGAATGGCGCGAACAAACACCGGATACAGCCGCGCTCCCTGCACTTCGCCTGGGAGGTGCACGTGGTTGTGTCTACGCGACGCGGTGCCGATCGCCGCCGGCACGCCGCGCGTGGCACGGGTCGACGCGGTGTGACCGACGCAGCTGGCGCTGCAGAGCAGTGGCAGGAAGCACACCCATCTCGCGAAGCGCGCGCTTGCTCCGCGTTGCGGATACTGATAATGTATTATCATGACAACATGGAATCTTGGTGGCTGCGAGCGGTTGGTGCTCCTCTGTAATGGCGATACGTGCACGACCCGGGGGTCGGACGAGATCACCGTGGCGTTGCGACGAGCGCTAGCCGCTGCCGGACTCGATCCGGTGGTCCATACCGCCCGCACCCGGTGCCTAGGGCGCTGTGATGACGGCTGCACAGTCGTGGTGCAGCCCGACAACATCTGGTACCGCGAGGTGACCGCCGACCTCGCGAGGCGCATCGTGCGCGAACATCTCGAGGCAAATCAGCCGGTGACGTCACATGTCAGTTTCACACCGGGCGTTCAGGGGCTGCAGCAGATGAGCGGCACGCGACCAGGCGTGGAAAAACCGCGCGGAGCGACAGAGTAGACGCGAACGCGTCTACCCGCGCACGGTCGGCCAGCCAACGACCCACCCTGACTGATGCGTGGTAAACAGGCGGCGCTCGGACGGGTGCCACGCGAGCCGCAGTGCCGGCGAGGGAACGAACCCTGCGGCCATCGCGCTCTGGCTGGACACGGTCAGATTCCAGACAAGCAGCTGTCCATCCTCACCGCACGTGGCAACCCACAAGCCGCGGCCGAAAAACCCCACGTCGGTGACGGACAGCGCGTGCCCGCCTACCGAGACTGGGCGAGTGCCGGCGGGACCGTTGCCGGCGAAGTTCCAGACAGTGCCATAGACACCGCCGTTCGTGATCATGCGCTTCCCGTCCGCGCTCCACGAGAGCCGCAGCACTTTTTGTGAATAGCCACTCATCTCGAGATCGCCTTTCGTCTTGGTCTCGAAGATGTGAACAGCCGACTCTTGCATCCCCGCCGCGAGCCATTTGCCGGTGGGTGCCCAGGCGTGGCAAAGGAACGAGCCCTTCCAGTGCATCGGGTCTCCGACCGACTCATCGCTCCGATGCCACACCATGGCTCCGCTGTAGCCAACTGCCGAGAGTCGTTCGCCATCGGGCAACCACTGCAGATCCGCCACCGTGCTCCGGAACGGGGGGAGACGGCGAACCAGCGCACCGGAGGCATCCCAGAGGGCGACGTGAGCGCCTGCGGCCGTCGCACACGTGTGCCCGTCCGGCGACCAGACCACGTGTTCGACCCACGGACGCATCAGGCGGTTGCCATCGCCTTCGGGAGAAGCCGAGTGGGTGGCAATCGGCTCGTCGTCATCGACGGACCAAAAACGGACAAAGCCATCTTGCCCGCCGGACGCCAATCGGTCGCTCAACGACGACCAGCTGACACTGAGCGCGCCGAACGTGTGAGCGCTCCACGAACGGACCACGCGCCCACCTATGCTGTCGAGCACGACGACCTCACCGTCCCCGCCAGCCACCGCTACATACTCGCCGCCGTGACTGACCGCAATCGACAACGGGGCGTCACCGGTCTCGGTGCGCCACAGCGGTTCTATCGCCGGCCCGACGAGCGATCGGCGAGGGGTCAAGACGCCAGGCATGCGCGAAATCCGTCGTGGAGTTCCTGCCGATTCAGATGGCGACCGATGAACACCAGCGTGCTCGAGCGCGGGGTATCACCCCACGGACGATCGGGCCGACCGTCGAAGAGCATGTGCACGCCCTGAAAGACGAAGCGTGCCGCTTCCCCCCGAATGGCAATGATCCCCTTCATGCGAAAGATGTCGGTCCCCTTCGTCATCAGCAGGTCGCCAAGCCATGTATTCAGCTTCTGTTGGTCGAAGTCACCGGTGAATTCCAACCCGACCGACGTGACCTCCTCGTCGTGCTCATGCTCAGGGTTGTAGTGATGATCAGCGTCCGCTCTGAGCTGCTTGGACCCTTGCTCGACACGCATCCTGAACTCATCAGGGTGGTGTTGCGTGAAGAGCGCATACGCACCGGCCTCCTCGATGTGCAACAGAAAGCGCTTTTCACCGGCGCCATGCAGCTGCAGCTCCGCCGGCGTCAGCTTCAGCTCGAAGCCTTGCCCCGGCCGCACGGGCTCAGGATCGGCGGAGAACTGGACGGCGACGCGATCCTGCACCGCCGTCAACGCATCGGCGGTGCTGTTCGGCAGCTTCCACGCCATGAGCGTCATTTCGGGGTCCGGACCATCCTCGAGCACCAGCTGAACGTTGCCGGGGGCGAAGTCGAACGTGCCACCCCACTCGAACGGATACTCAGGTTCGAGAAACGTGGGCCGCGTTTCCAGCGCGCGCGCAAGATCGAACCCGCCGATGTCGAGCACCGCTTCGAGCGGCACCTCGGCGTTCGTCGCGCGAATGATGCGCGCCACCGCGTTCATGCTCCGAATGCGGCGCTCGAGTTCGTCGAGTTCCGCTGGCGTTACCAAGTCGATCTTGTTAAGAATCACCACGTCGGCGAACGCCAGCTGCTCCTTGCATTCGTTCGAGTCATCGATGTGCAGCAGGACATGCTTCGCGTCGACCATCGTCACGATGCCGTCCAGCTTGAGCTTCGCCTGCATCTCGTCGTCGACGAAGAAAGTCTGCGCGACCGGTGCAGGATCCGCCAAGCCGGTGGTCTCGATCAGAATCGCGTCGAAACGATCACGACGACGCATGAGCGATCCGAGAATGCGGATCAAGTCGCCGCGTACCGTGCAGCAGATACATCCGTTGTTCATTTCGAAGATCTCTTCCTCGGCATTGATCACAAGATCGTTGTCGATGCCGATCTCGCCGAATTCATTCTCGATGACCGCGATCTTCTTGCCGTGTTGCGCGGTCAAAATGTAATTGAGCAACGTGGTCTTGCCCGACCCGAGGAAGCCGGTCAGGACGGTCACCGGCACACGGTCATCGGTCGCGCGGCCGTCGGGAGAGTCAACGACGGTGGATGGTGCGGCAGTCATCAGAGAAGCTCCGGAGAAGGGGGTGGCGCCGTGAAACGCTGGAAACGATGTGGCTGCAGGGTCGGTGGAAGCGGTAAGAGCTGGGAGGCGTCTCGCGACGCCGTGGCCCATAGCACGAGCTCGACGAAGCTCTGCTCCTCGACCAGTCCGCCCAGCCAAATGGGATCGTCGTCCGAGAACACCGCGACCACGTTGACCAGGTCACAGGGCCCGAGGCACTCCGCGATGGTCAGCTGCACCCGCGGATTGAGGCGACGTGCCCGCCACTCTGTTTTGAGCCGCGACACCGGGACCGCGGGCTTCCCCTTATCGGTTCGGCCACAGCAGCATCCGCTGGCGCACACCAAGAACTGCGCGAACGCATGCCGACGGGTGGTGCATGGAAACAGCGTCATACATGACCCTTGAATATAGGAAGACTATTATTGATATTGCATTTGTAATATCAACGCAAGCTCTAGCGACCTCTCGCCTTCACGGCTGCAGTCGCCAGCCAACGCTCTCAGGGTCGCTATGCATATCATGGACGGGTATCTACCGCTCACCCACGCGGTGGCGTGGACGGCGGCCAGTGCACCGTTTGTCGTGACGGGGTATCGGGCCTTGCGACGCACGGTCGGATCGGACGGTCGGTTCGTGCTCGCCACCGCTGCCGCGTTCACGCTCCTGCTCTCCTCGCTCAAGCTGCCCTCGGTCGCGGGGAGCAGCTCCCATCCGACGGGAACCGCGCTCGGTACCATGCTGGCTGGTGCACCGGTCATGAGCGTCGTGGCGCTGCTGGTGTTGCTTTTCCAGTCGCTGTTGCTCGCACACGGTGGGCTGACGACACTCGGCGCCAATGTGTTTTCGATGGGGGTGGTAGGGCCGTGGAGCGCGCTGATCACCTACCGATTGCTCATGCGCGGCGGGCTGCCGTCGGCGCTCACGATCGGCGTCGCGGCGTTCGTCGGCGACATGAGCACGTACGTGACCACGAGTTTCCAGCTGGCGTTGGCGCATCCTGAAGCCGGGGCGTCGGTTGCCGCGGCCTTTCTGCGATTTCTGGGAGTCTTCAGTTTTACGCAAGTGCCCATTGCGATTCTCGAAGGTGTCCTGACCGTGCTGGTGTTTCGCGCGCTCCCCGCCGTGTCACGCGGCGGGTTGTCCACCACCGGCACCCACTCGGCGCACTCGGTATGAGTGAAACGCGCAACCGCCCAAACCCCACCGATCTCCGGTTGGCTACGCATCGCCCCCGCCGCACGCGAACGCGCCTCGTGCTCGCGGCGATCGCACTCGCGCTGGCCGCGTTCGCCGGCCTGGTCTGGGGGCCGGGGCGAGGTGTTGGTACGGATGACACGGTGCGAAACGTCGCCGTGCCGTCGCATGCACCTTGGAGTCCGACATGGCGAGAGCGATTGGCTCCGGTGTCCGATCGCGATGAGCGGGTCCGCTTCGGACTGCTCGGCGGCACGGGGCTGGTCGCACTTCTCCTGTTGCTCGCGAGTCGTCGCGCCATTCGCCCACCCACATCAGGGTGCGAGTAGTGCGCGTCCTTTCTCGCTCAGCCGTCCGGCGGCGCGCGATCGACGGTCGGCGCGCGGCGTCCCTCGCTGCAGTTGATCTCATCGTGCGCCGATGATTGCGCACCGACCGACGCGGTGGGAGAGCCACCACCCTGGCGAGCGCGCGATCCTGTCCGGCGGTTTGCTGTTGATCGCCTTGTGGCGGCTCGACCTTATCACCGCACTTATCGTGATCGGCGTGACGACCGCCAGCGCACTGGCGGCCGGACTCTCACTCCGGCACTGGCTGCACAAGATGGCGCTTCCATTTGGATTCGTGACCATGTCCGTGCTTCCCTTCGCCATCGCCCCGACGCCGCTCACTGAGCCAAGCGCACTGCCGATGAACAGCGTGTGGTGGTCTGCTGCCGGTGCCGTACATGGCGTTGCCCTCGGCGCCCGTGCGTTCGCCTGCGCGAGTTGTATGATCTTGTTCGCGGCCACGACGCCCATCCATCGATGTGCGCTGCTGCTCCGTCGGGTTGGCATCCCGTCACTGTTGACCGACGCGGTCCTTCTCACCGCCCGCCTGCAGGATGTCGTGCGCGAGCGATTTCTCGCCCGCAAGCGCGCGGCGCACCTGCGACTGGGCGATCACTCCTGGCGCGCGCGGTGGAGAACAAGCGCCGCACTCGGCGCCGGTCTGATGCTGGACACCATCACCCGCGCGCAGCGCC
Organism: Gemmatimonadota bacterium; assembly: GCA_002737115.1. Taxonomy (GTDB): domain Bacteria; phylum Gemmatimonadota; class Gemmatimonadetes; order Gemmatimonadales; family Gemmatimonadaceae; genus Gemmatimonas. The sequence continues at coordinate 7,747 of NSHR01000037.1, forward strand.
TCGAACGCGGATTGGCACTGCGCGGTGGCTTTTCCACGGAGCAGGTGATCGCCGGAGGGTGGGCCGCGCTGTCTGCGCGACGAGTGACGCTCGTGCTCGTGGTGCTACTCTTGACGGCGTGGCTCGCGCAGGTGGCGGCGCATGTGTCATGAATTGCCGACGCCTATGCATGGCGTCCTCGTCACGCATAAGGTGTCCGTGCGCTTCGACGACGCACGTCTCGCCCTCGATCGCGTGTCGCTGTCGTTGGCGCGGGGGGAGCGGGTGGCGCTGCTTGGAGCGAACGGCTCGGGGAAGACGACCTGTCTGTCCGTGCTGGCCGGCGTCTTGGCGCCGACCACGGGGGTGGTGTGGCTGCATGGAGAACCGGCAGACCGTTCCGCGTCGCAACAACGCCGGTGGCGCACGACGATCGGAATGGTATTGGCGGACGTCGACGATCAGCTTATCGCTCCGATCGTGCGCGATGACGTGGCCTTCGGCATCCGAAATGCGGGTGCCCGCGCGGATGCGGTGACGGAAAGCGCGATCAACAGGCGGGTCGAGTATGTTCTGGAGCAGCTCGGCATCGCATCGCTGGCGGATCGGGCGATCCACACGCTCAGCCTTGGCGAACGTCGTCGCGTGGCAGTGGCCGGCGTCCTGGTCATGCAGCCCGAGGTCATCCTGCTCGACGAACCGACGGCCAACCTGGACCGACGCGCCCGCACGGCGCTTCGCGAACTGCTCGAGCGTGCGAGCGCGGACGAGCGGACGGTGTGCCTCGCGACGCATGATACCACGTTCGCGAAGGGATGGGCGACGCGCATCGTAGTGCTGGAGCAAGGGCGCGTGCTCGCCGACGGGCCGACAGACGCAATCCTGAATAACCTAGCACTACTGTCGCGCGCTGAGCTGGATGCTCCGCGTATGCGGGTCGGCTGAAGACTGCTCCGCCATCGCGCCATCGCCTAGGGGCGCGCGGGCTTCGCATGTGCTCCACCACGCGGTTCAAAAGTCGATGGCGAGAACAACGCGCGGCATGGCCGTCGTCGTCTCTGGCGACCGATGCCGCACGGTCCCCGCGTGCGTGGGGTGGCGGCTCCCCTTCAACAGGGCGACCGCCCCCGTCGGAATCTGCTGCACCGCATCGGGCTCCCCACTGTGCGCATACTCGGTGCCGGGGCCGACGTACGTCGTAATCAGACGCACGTGCACCGAATCGATGTGCAAGCGCGGGCAGGAGGTGCTGGTCGCGATATCCAAACGCAGTTGCGCCTGCAGCAGGTGGAACTCGGCGAGGAAACGGTGTGCCAGCATGGCGATGTCGGCAGCGAGCCCAGCACCGTTTACGCGGAGTGCCGCGCACGCGGCCTCGGCCACGGCCTGTGCGTCGTGCAGAGTAACGACGGCGTCGAAGCGACCCGGCAGCAGTGACTGCGCGGCGAGTGCGTCCGCAAAGACGTTCGGCCGAGGGAACGCCAGCAGATCGGTGCCCTCAGCGTCGATCTCTCGAAACGCGACGGGCGCGAGCAACTGGTGCGTTTCGCGAAGGGGTCGAGTCACCACGGATTGAGCAGATACCCATCTGCCTGCAGCACGTTGAGGGCCGTCATCGCCGAGATGGCGACCTTCACGCCCGGGATGAGTTCGTCGCGTCGAATGCGCGCGGAACTGGCCGTCTGTCCGCAGAGCACCAGCTGTGCGCCATGCTGCAGCAACTCTTCGACGAGCACGCGACTCGGATTGGCAGCGCCGCCGAAGCGTGCCGCGAAGGCCGCGTCGGTCAGCACCGACTGCCATCCGTTGGCAAACACCACCGCCGCTACCGCAAGTCGCGCCTCGGGAAATCCGTTCAGCGCGTGAAGGTTGTAGAAGCGCGCCATGGTACTCAGCTTGGCGTTCACCTTCGTGGTGTCATTGCCGCCGGCATCGATCACAAAAACCGATTTCAGCCGATGACCATTGGGCACCACGAATGTTGGGGCGTCGACCGTACTCGCGGCACCGGCGCTCTGGATAACCGGACCGGACGGCTGGCGCGGCGTGACCGGCGACTGCGCCGACGCCGGCACCGCGAGTGGCCCAACCACCGCGAGCGCCAACGTTGTGAACAGCGCGCGGCTGGACTGCAGGCGCACGCAAGGACCAGCGGCAGGCATGACGAGCTCGGTAACGGGGAGAGTGATCCGGCGTGAACTGGCCACGCGAGCATGCGCGCGACCGACGGCATTACGACACGCTACGGCAGGAGCGCCTTTTCGACGGCCCGGTCGAGATCCTGCGTGCCACCGATCCCGATATACACCACGGTTCCCGCGCGGTTGATGACGACCACGTAGCTCGTGCCAGGAGCTCCGAACGCATCGCGCGCGGCGCCATCGGCATCGAAGAGATGGAGGCCGGGCAACCGATGCTTGGCGACGTAGCTCTTGACGCGAGCTGGTGATTGATTGGTGGCCACGGCGACGCCCACGACGGCCAACTGGTCGCGATACTTGCTCGACACCGCACGAATGGACGGCTCGAGCTCCGCGCAGGTGCTGCACCACGTGGCCCAAAACTCGAGGAGGGCCGGTCGGCCGGCGATCTGCTGACGGAGCGACACCGTCGCCCCGTCAAGCGTGCGCAGCGTGGCGTCCGGTGCGGCGCTGCCAACCACTATCGCGCCCGGAGCGGCCGGCTGTTGGGCGCTCACCATGCATGGCGGAACGGTCACTGCCGCCATCGAGAGTCCCATTACCATGCGGCGACCGTGCCTGCGGAGGATGTCGAGACCCGTCACCGCGCGATGCGAACCGGCGCCACACGCACCTGCAGATCCTTGTTCACCCGAACTCCGGCAATCCCACTCGACGGGATCACGCCGGCCGGTAGCGACGCCACCTGCTGCCCGTTGACGACAAAGCGGGTGGAGTCCGGCGCCACGAGAATTGCGAGGGATGCCGTGATCGCGCCCCGCGCGGTATCCATGGGGATCGCGCGGTGACGGGTCCAATCGATGATCACGCGCATGGAATCCGCGTCGCGAACCTTGACGAGATATTCGCCGCCTTCGCGGATCAGAAAGTATCCGTACGTCTGCTTGGATGTGGTGAGTGATCGCCCACCGACGAACAGTCCGTACGCGTCTTTGGGTTTCGAGCGGGCGCGCTGCGAGACCGTCGTCGTCACGCTGTAGCTGCCCGATGCGGTATCGGTGGGTGAGTACATGATATGACCCGGGCCACCCTTCACGAGGACGGCGCCCGCATTGCGAGTGTAGCGAAGGCTGGTGGTGTATCGGGTCTGGGGATCGATGCGGAGTCGATATCCCGCCGGTATTCCCGGCGCCGAGTAGTTGGCGATGAACGCCGAGTCGACTTTCGGGTCACGCGACCAGACGATCGGTTTCGGCGCGACGACGGATGCCGCCGCCGGTGCAGCGGGCACCGACTGCCCGATGGCCAACGCGTGTGGGACCGCCGTCATGACGACGAGCGCAAAGAAGGAGCGAGTCACGTGCAACCTTTCGAAAAATGGCTAGATGATATTAGATTATCAATAGTATGCATCCATATCAACCGCCGCAAGTGCCGGCTGGTCGCCTGAAACTTCCGTGTCCGCCCCATGCCACGATATCAGTATCTGATTGGCGCTGTCGACCCTCGCGATCCGCGGCGGATGTTCGAAGTCCAGCAGCGCATGAGCGATCCGCCCCTGACCCGGCATCCGGACACCGATGAACCGGTGCAGCGTCTGATCAGCGGCGGCAATGGCGCCATGCTCAAGAATCGCAGTGGACGCGTCGCCACACGCGTGTGGGAAGCCGAGCACGCGCCGTCCGGTCCCAGCGACCCGATGTTGCCGCTCGCTCCGGTGGCGCGTGGTTGTCGAACGGATTGTGAGTGTTGTTGATGAACGGCACGGACATTGGTGCAGGACAGACAGCAGTAGCCATCGTTCGGAAAGACTTTGTGCGTCAGCGTTGTGGAAGCCGGCAAACGCACTGTACGTTATTGATAATGCGTTATCGAACGCGCACGGGCCACGCGGTCGTCGCGTGGCGACGTGCGGGTGTGTCGCGCACACCCCCTCCGAGCACATCGGTATGATTGGACACTTCGACGCCTTCACCCGTTCGGCGTCTACCGCGCGAACGGTTCAAGCAATGAGAGCGCAAACGACGCTCGGCACGTCCGGGCGCGTCGCCATTTGTCCGCTGAAAGCGGCACGCGCGGGGCAGCACTGATGTACGATGCGCTCATCGTCGGCCGTGGACCTGCCGGCCTGTCGGCTGCTCTGACGCTTGGGCGTGCACGGAAGCGCGTTGTGTTGTGTGACGCCGGGGCCCGTCGCAACGCAGCGGCCGACCACATCTACAACTTCGTCACGCAAGATGGTGCGCCAGTCGACACGCTATCGACCTGCGGCCATTCAGCTTCCCGTCCTGTATTTCGGCCGAAGTGAAGACGCATCATCAACGGGTTCCTGGGTGATTTGGCGCTGGCCTCGCGGCTGAGCATTTTCTTCGACAACACTCCCATATTCCCAAGGTCTATGAACTATCGCCATGCGTTCGCGTCAGTCCTTCCCCGCATCATACTTGGTAGCGGTCTCGCCGCGTGTGCGGGCCAAAGCGCCTCGCCGACACTGGCCAAGGATGGCCGAGTGCGCGTCGCCACGTTCAACATCTTCGAGTTGAGCACGGCGAAGCTCGCGCGAGCGCCGTCCGATGGACGGTTACGCGATACGCAGGTGGTTGCCGCCGCCGATATCATTCAAGCGGTGCGTCCGGACATTTTGCTGCTGAATGAAATCGACGCGCTGCCAAGTGATCCGGCGCACGCCGCACGCCGCTTCGCCATGGAAGTGCTGGCGGTCGGCCCTCACGCCGTTCGTTATCCGTACGTATACTCGGCGGAAACGAACACGGGCGAGCTATCTGGATTCGATCTCAATCTCGACGAGAAGATCGCTACGACGGCGGACGTGGGCTCGCGCGCGTATGGAGACGATAGCTGGGGCTACGGCACGTATCCCGGACAGTACGGTATGGCGATCCTGTCCCGTTTTCCGATCGACACCGCACGCCTGAGATCGTTTCGACTGATGCGATGGAAGGATCTTCCCGACGCGTTGCTGCCTTCGGCGTTCTACGGCGACAGTGTCGCTGACCAGTTTCGTCTGTCGAGCAAATCGCACTGGGATGTCCCGATCGTGGTCGGCAACGACACGCTGCATCTCCTAGCCAGCCACCCCACTCCGCCGGTGTTCGACGGCCCTGAAGATCGAAACGGGCGGCGAAATTTCGATGAAGTGGGATTTTGGCTCCACTTTTTGAACGACAGTCGCGCCATCGTCGATGATCGTGGGAGGCGGGGTGGCATGATGACGAAGCAACCGTTCGTGATCGTCGGCGACTTGAACGCGTCGCCGGAACAGCGGGAATCGCAGTATCGCGGTGGACCCGCGATCATGCAGTTGCTGCGTGATGCACGCATTCAGGATCCGCCACAACATCAACGGCGTCCGACGGCGACGTTCGGTGGTGGCACTCGCGTGGATTATGTCCTGCCCTCGGTACAACTGACGATCGTGAACGGGGGCGTGGAGTGGCCCGACTCGACCTCGTATCGGGACGGGGCTCGGCGTGCGGCTCTCGCCTCCGATCATCGCCTGGTATGGCTCGATCTCCGGTTTCGCTAGTCGTCGCAGCGGGCTCACCATTGACCGCTGGCGTGAATGCGGGCCGTCGGTAGCGAGAGCGCTTACCACGCGAGCGCAACGACCGGGGTCAGTTGCGCTCGCTTGCGTGCGCCCGTTGATGCGCGATCGGCCGTTGGGTTTCGACGTCACCGGCGAGATCGCCGAGGTCCTTTTGCCCATACGCTTGCGCTGCTCCCTGAGCGACGATCGCGAGGTTGTGGGCCAGTCCACGTCGCGGGATGCACAGACCGTTGCGTGCCAGTCGTTGACGCCCGAAGTGAGCCTGCGGTTCCTGGCGTCGTGAATCATTCCACCGTGTTATACGCGTATTCGGCTACACCCCGCCCGCCGCGCCGCAATCCTGACCATGGTGCCGCGAGGAGCGGACGCGCAGCGCGCCGACAAGCGTTTCGAACTGGTCATCTACGAAGGTGACGACCACTACATCTTCGACCATCGTGACGATGTTGATCGACGGATGTTCGAAGATGCTGGATTCCTGCCTGGTGACCGAGAAGGAGCAGCAGGCCGGTCCGTCGCTGTGGCAGACGTTTGCCGATCCGTGTTCGGAGTGGAGGGAGGTGGAGGTTGACGAAGAGGAGGTCGAAGCGGCTACGTGACGGCTGTGGCGCGAGCCGCTTTGGGGCCGCCGGTCGTGCGCGCTAAATTAGGACGTTGACAACCCAGGCTCCCTCGCGCGCCGATGTGCAGGACCGCATCCAAGCCGTCCGGTCCGAGATCGTCGGCTTGGGCGTGCGCCGTCGTGCGCTCGTCGGGTCTGTCCGACGCGATATGGCACGCCCTGACAGTGATGTCGACTTGCTCGTGGAGTTCGAGCCCGAGCAGAAGACGCTCGCGCACCTCGTCGACCTTGGCGATCTCTTGGAGTCGCTGCTCGGCCGGCGCGTCGAGCTCGTGTCGGCCGAGGGCTCGCGCCATTCCTGCGCCCGCACATTCTAGCCGATGCTTTGGATGTCGTACCAGCCGCGTGAGGTCCTGCGGCACATCCTCGTCGAGGCCGATTTCTTAGTCGGTCTGCGCGCGACCCTGACGCGCCAAGCGCTCGAGTATGGACGCGAGATAACGACGCGTGCTGCCGATGGCCGCATGTGGGTATGGGTTTGGCGGGGCCACCGCGGCAACGGTTGCACTATACCGGAACGCTAGCCGCGCAACGACTCCCGAGCTTATTCGGCAGCTCAGTCTCCGCACCGCCAGCCGCCTCACCGCGACTTGCCATCTCGCGTGTCGTGGTGGAAGACCCGGCTACCGGCAATGTCATGTCTTCGCACGGCGATCGCTGGGCGCGGCACCACCGCTGAACTTCACGGTTCGTCCATAATGTCGAGGTCGTCCGCCGGGAGCCGGACGCACAACCGACAGGCCACACGCTAGTTTTGCGTTTGCCTCGTAATACTGTGAAGACCTTTGGACGCGCACGCGCTCTGCGCATGCGGTCGCTCTGGTTTGCGACTCTCGCCCTGCTCCCCCTGACCGTGCCGGTGCTGTGCCTCGACGCGCGGGTAGACCTTGGGAGAGACCATCAAGAACCTGCCTGGCGTGGCGGTGATTCTGTTTGGACCACGCATCGCCAAGCCCGTGATTCGTGGCTTGAACTCACAGCGGGTGCTGGTGATGAACGGCGGCCTGCGTCAGGAAGATCAGCAGTGGGGCACCGAACACGCGCCCAACATCGACACCTTCGATGCCAGTAGCATCACGGTGGTGCGCGGTGCCGCGACGGTGCTGTATGGCGCTGACGCGATCGGTGGCGTGGTGCGCGTCGATCAGACCGCGGTGCCGGACACGGGCGGCTTCCGTGGCGACGCGGCCCTCAACCTTTTCAGCAACAGTCGCCAAGGCGCGCTGTCGCTCGGCGCCGAATCGGGCCGCGCACGGCTTCCGCTGCTCGGGGCGATCGGATACCGCGCGCGCCTGACCACGCGCGCGGCCGGTAATGGCGCCGCTCCGGACTATTCGCTCGCGAACACCGGGTTCCGCGAACTGAACGGTAGTCTCACGCTCGGCGTGACTCGGCCGTGGGGCACGTCGGACCTGCGGTTGAGCAGATTCGGCACCGAGCTGGGCGTGCTTCGGCAGGCGCATGTGGGCAACAGCGATGATCTCCAACGCGCGATGACCACGCCACCTCTCGACTCCGCCTTTTCATATACGACCGGGCGCCCCAATCAGCGGGTCGAACACACCACGCTGCGCGTCCGTTCGCAGTTCGTGTTGGCACCGGAACAGACGCTCGAGGTGGTGTACGGCCTGCAGTACAATCACCGACGCGAGTATGACAATCACGGTCCGTTGCGCTTTCGCAACGAGGCCGCGTTCAATCTCAAGTTGTACAGCAATACCCTCGATGTCCGGTGGTCGCACGCACGCTGGCGCGGCGTGCGCGGCACGGTTGGGGCCAGCGCCATCGCGCAGGGCAACCGGACGTTGAGGAAAGCATTTTTGATTCCCGGGTACGACCTCTGGCAGGGCGCGCTCTACGCGCAGGAACAATGGGTGCGCGGCCGATGGTCGGTCGACGCCGGGTTGCGCGGAGATGTCATTTCGCAGACGTCCATCGCGTATGCCGATCTCGGTATTCGAAGCGCTGCGGGCACGCGCGCCTGGCGCAATGCGTCGGGCTCGCTGGCGGCGGCCTTCTTGGCCGCCGACGGATTCGACGTCTCGGTGAGGGCGGCGCGAGCATGGCGTCCGCCCACGGTGAACGATCGGTTTGCACAAGGCGTGCATCATGGCACCGCCCAGTATGAGCTGGGCGACGCGTCGCTCTCGCCGGAGCGATCGAACGGAGTGGAAACGACCGCGCGGTATCGTTCGCGCCGCTTGAACATCGAAGTCGCCGCGTATCGAAATCAGATTGCCGGTTTCATTTATCTGCAGCCGACGCAGCCCGTCTTCACCATTCGCGGCGCGTTTCCCAGGTATCGCTATCAACAGACCGACGCACGCTTGAGCGGCGTGGAGCTGAGCTCCTCGTGGACGCCGCATGCGCGTTAGCAATGGTCGGCTAATGGCACGCTGGTGCGCGGGCGGGATCGCCTGATGGGCGGACCACTGTATGACATGCCGGCCGACCGGTTGAATGTGTCCACGCGGCTGATGGGCGAGCACCCGCGAATGGGCTCGTACTTTTGGGGACTGGGTTCTCAGATGGTCCGCCGCCAGGACGGCGTGCCGGCGGGAACCGTCTACACCTTACCGACCGCCGGTGATGCGCTCGTCCAGCTCGAAGCGGGAACGGCGGCGCTGGCAATCGGGGCCCGACGACTCGATGTCGCGCTGTCGATCAACAATGCGCTGAAGACGCGCTATCGCGATTATCTCAGTCGCTAACGGCTGTTCGTGAATGATGTCGGTCGTGACGTCGTCGTGCGCGTGAACTACCCGTTCTGACGTGTTCACCCAAGCCACCGATGTGGAGGGCATCGTTGGCCTCAGCTCTGTTCCCTCGCACTTTTCACGGAGTTTTCATGATCCATCGTTCTTCGGCCCAGGTGACTGCGCTCGGGATTCTGACGCTGACCGCGCTTGCCGCGTGTGGTGATTCATCAACCGCACCGGGCGGGGAGTCTGAAGTCATTTCCCGTGTCACGCTGACGCTCACACCGTCGAGCGGCGGCGCAGCGCTCACGGCATACGTCGACGACGCCGACGGCAACGGCCCCGGCGCTCCCAGCGCACAGGTCGGCGCGCTTGCCCTGACGCGCGGCGTCACCTACACCGGTTCGGTGAAGTTCGAGAACCGCCTCGCAACACCCGTTGAAGACATTACCCAGGAAGTCATCAGCGAAGCCAACGAGCATAGCGTGTTTTACACCGTTTCGTCCACTGGCGTGACCCTGACGACCACCGATGTCGACGGGCAGAACCGTCCGCTTGGTGTTCGCTTTTCAAAGGTCATGGGAGCCGCCGCAGCACCAGGAGCCGGGACGGTGCGGGTGCTGCTCTGTCACTATGGTTCCTCCCCGAAAGTCGCGACGGCCACGGCGTGCACCGGTGACACCGATATCAACGTCTCGTTCAACGTGAACATTGCCGGCTGAGTACGTGCCAACGACGGAATCCGGAGCGACGTGATCGTTGGTCGCGTTTCTCCGGATTCCGCCTCGCCAGGAGTTTTGAAAATCTGACTGGTGGCGGCCGGCGCGTGAGGGGACGGTGCGATGGGCGACGTCCTGAGTACCCGAACGACCGAACAGTGCGCCGACTCATGTTGCTTCGCACACATGCTTTCGGCCGGGCCCGCCATCATGTATGCGATGACGCGAGGGGTTCGTTCGCTGCAATGGTCGAACATGGCCGGGCCCACGACAGCTGAGCCATGCAAGTCACTCAGCGGCGCCGCGTCACCGGTTGTTCAGGATTGCGTCAGCGAGAGTTCGCCCAAGAATCCGCGCATTCCCATACGAAGCACTGAGCCCGTATACAACACGGCGCAGGCGATCACGGCGGCGACTTGCAGCCAGGACGCGCTGGTATCCGCGAGCGTGGGCTGCGACGCCGAGAGTGCAGGAAACAGCAGGTTGACGAGCACGCCGAAACCAATGGCGCAGAGCACCATACTGGTCGCGAACGTCAACGCGAATCGACGACCATGCAGACGAGTGAGGATGCCGAGCGTGGAGATGTTCGTGGCCGGTCCGGTCAGCAGGAGCGCTAGGCCAGCTCCGGGCGATACGCCAGCCGCGACGAGGACGGCCACCAACGGCGTCGACGCCGAGGCGCACACGTACAATGGAAATCCGATGATCGCGAAGGCGACGACGTCGACACCAGTCGGTAGTTGCACGAGCCATGAGCCGCGCAGGATCGGCGAGACGACGGATGCCAGGAAGAGGCCCGCGAGGATCCAAGGAGCCGTATGGTCAACCATCTCGCCAAATCCGGTCCGGAGCGCCTGCGACAGGCGTGCTCGCGTGGATCGGGTCAGCGGGGCGTCAGCGCGCGCAACGACATGGGGCACATCAGTGATCAAGCGCCCCATTATCAACGCCACCCCCAACGCGGCCAGCGCAGCAGCCATGACCCGCAGTATCGTGAACTCCATCCCGAGCAGTGGCACCGAAAGCAGCACCGCATCGATGCCAAGCTCCGGCGTTGCGATGAGGAACGCCACGGCGGCCGTCGTACTCGCGCCCTGCTTCAGCAGCTGTTGATACAGCGGCACCACCCCGCACGAACAAACGGGCAAGGGTAGCCCCACCGCCATCCCGGCGAGCCCCTGGCGGAGCCGCGAACCGCGGCTCATCCACGCCAAGCCGCCTACCGGCACGAAGGCATGCACCAGCCCGGCGGCGGCGTACGCGAGCAGGATGGCGGGCGCGCTCTCGAGCGTAAGCATCCAAAAGGATTGCCAGGCGTCGGCGACCATGCCAGAGGTTTCGCCCTCGAGTCGGCTGCCCAGGAGCACGACGAGCAGCGCCATGCCGACCAGCGCACCAACGCCGTTTGGCCACGCTGCGCGCTTGGTCCCGGATCCGTGCACATGCTCATGACCATGACCATGATCGTGGGCGTGATCGTGGGCGTGATCATGGCCATGACCATGATCGTGATCGTGTGCGGGATGCGCGATCACGTGGAGCAGCGATCCGCCAACGAGGCCCTCGAACCACCGACCGGCCTGTTCCGGGAGAATCGCGAACAGCGAGGGTCCCAGCTGGTATCCCACAATGGTCATCAACGCCATGCCGGCCAGCACCAAGTACAGGAGCCTTGGCCGATCCGAGAGCACCCACCAAATCATCATGCTGATGGGAATTTGATGGATCAGCACGCCATAGCCGAGCGTACTCGACGAGAGCGAGGCCGTTTTCGCGATCGCGCTGCCGTCCAGCATCGAGTGCAACGCGAGTCCCGCCAGGGCAAGCATGAGCACGACCGCGTGGGTTTGCCGCACGCCATAGTGAAACGCTCGCTCGGCAACGGTGGGCAGCGCGAAACCCGCCAGCATGAACACGAATGCCCAGACGTCTCTGTTGTGAATGGCGTGGGGCAGCACATCGAGGAGTACGAGGCCGCCGATGCTCACCAGCACAAAGCCGTCCACGAAACCCAAGAGCTGCGGCCGCGGACGACCGGCGGCGAGCAAAACAGGTCCTAGCGCAAGCGCCAGCACGCAAGCCGAGAGCAAGAGCAGGCCATTCATCCCGAACAGTAGTGGAGCCCTTGACTATAATGCAAAGCCACTCTCAGTAACTTATTGCGACGCAAGTGCGTTTCCACGTCCAACTGCCCACGGCAGCACCGATGACCGCCGCCACGACCACATCACTCAGGAAATGCCCGATGGCCAGCACGCGCGTGGCGGCACATCCCGCTGCCAGCGAATACCACAACCAGCGCGCCCGAGGGTAGAGTTGGGCCATGACCGCTGCCCCGCCGAACGCCACCAGCACGTGACTGCTCGGCATCCCCATGCCGCGGTTCGACAGCGGTCCCTCGACGAACGGACGGAACACGTACTCGAACAGGTCGGGGTTGGGGCGCAGCCGGCGGATCAGCAGCTTGAGCACCTCGGCGACCCCTCCGCTCAGTGCCGGGCCAAGCAACAGCGCCCAAGCGACCCGTGCCCGTTGCGGGTGGTCACGCTGCTGTAACCAGAAACCGAGAGAAATGACGCCCCAAATCGGGAGATAGCCCATGGATCGCAGCAGACGTCCCCAATCCTTGTCGTTGACGCTCAGCAGGCGAACGAAACGCCACGCCACGCCATCGAGCGCATGGGCGAGCGCGACGGCGACGACGGCGAGAATGAGCAGGCGAATCCGGTGGAACCGCTCGGAACGGGTGGACGGCATAGACGGGAAATCAATGCCGCGCCAGCCCTGCACGCTACTCGCCCTTCAAGCATATTTACGATATGGAACGCAACACGAAACAGCGCGATGCGATTCGGCAGGCATTCGAGCTGACGCCCCGTCCGTTAGGACCAACCGAGGTGCTGGAGGCCGGTCGCAAGCACATGGCGACGCTTGGTATCGCCACGGTCTACCGCACGATTAATGCGTTGGTGGAAGCCGGCTGGCTGGTACCGGTGGAATTACCGGGCGAGGCGCCCCGCTACGAACGGGCGGGGGCAGAGCACCACCACCACTTCCGGTGCCGCAGTTGCGCCCGCGTGTTCGAGATCCACGGTTGCCCCGGAGATCTGCGCGAGCTCACGCCGGTGGGATTTCGCTTGGAGTCGCACGACGTGACGCTGTACGGACTCTGCGCGCGCTGCGCCGCGGCGTGATGTTCGCGCGTGTGACGCGCCGATGCACGTTACTGGCGGGTGCCGCCCTGTTGACCGCCTGCGATCTCTCCGGCGGCTTCAAGGGCATGGCGGTCGATCCGCCGCGCGACATGCCCGCCTTTGTGTTCACGCGCACCGACGGCTCCAGCTTCACGACGGCGCCGGAGCCGGGGCGCCCCATGGTGCTCTTCTTCGGGTACACCCATTGCCCGGATGTCTGCCCCACCACGCTCGCCGACTGGAAACGCGTGCATGCCAAACTGGGTGACGACGCGAAGCGGGTGCGCTTCGTCTTCGTCACGGTCGATCCCGACCGTGACACCCCGGCGGTCGCCGAACGGTACGCGCGCCTGTACGACGCTGCGTTCGAGGGGGTATCCGGTGATGCCATCACGACGTCGCGCATGATGGACGCCTTCGGTGTGGCCGCGGCCCGTGAGCCCGGCACGAACGCGACCGGGTATCTCGTCAGTCATTCGTCACAGGTCTTTCTCGTGGATTCGCACGGCAAGCTGGTGGCGCTGTACCCTTTTGGAACGGGGTGGGACGCTTTGGCGGCCGATCTCGAGCGGTTGCTATGACCTTGCGTGCGATTCCCGTAGTCCGCCTCGCCCTCGTGGCCGCCGCCTGTTTCGTCGCGGCGGCCTGTACGCGCCGGTCGGCTCCCCCCGCACCGCGGCGTGTCGCGGTGGCGAACAGTTGGGCGCGCATCGCCGACTCCGGTGCAACCGGCGGCGCCTATCTGGAAATCACGAACAACGACACCGTGGCGATCACGTTGGTCGGGGTCACCACGAACGACGCCGGTGCGGCCGAAGTGCATGAGAGCATGCAGGCGGGCGGCATGGCGCACATGATGCCGCGCACCGCCCTGCTCATCGCGCCCGCCGAGGTGGTGAAAATGACGCCAGGCGGTGTGCACGTGATGCTGGTCGGCCTGCGACGCGCACTGGCGGTGGGCGACAGCGTCCGGCTGCAGCTGCACTTCAGCGACAGCACGACCGTGCCTGTGACGGTGCCGGTATTGACGCCATGAGCGCCCGGCGCATGGCGATGCTGATCGCCGTGGTCGCGGTAAGCGCCGGACTCGCCTGGTTCAGCTGGCCGCGCCCGGACACGCTGATCCGCGTGACGCGCGGCGGCGTGGCGTTGGTCACCGATGCCTACGGCCGGACGGTGCCCCTCGGCGATACGGTGTTCGTGCGCGGCGGCGGTGCCCGGCGGACGATCCGTGTGGTCAATGAGGATACGGTCAAGCACCAGCTGGCGATGTTCAACATCCCCGCCGGCGAACAGACCGAGTACACCGTGCCACCCGGGACCTTCGGTGGCGCCTGCTCGGCACATCCGACCAGCACGCACCTCACGTTCGTCATCCGGTGAGCAGCCTCATGGTCGATCCCACGGCGTCGGTGAATGCCAGCGAAACGCGCGGCATGGATGCCGCGCTCGACGAGGAGCTGCAAGCCCTGCAGAGCGCCGGGCTGCGGCGCTCGCTGCGGCAGGTGCATCAGCGACGCGCCGGCACCGTGCTGCTCAACGGCGAGCGCGTCGCCGACTTCGCGTCGAACGATTACCTCGGACTCGCCGCCGATCCGCGCCTGTCGCGCGCCGCAAGCGCGGTGCTGCAGGCCGAAGGCGTCGGTGCCGGCGCCGCGCGGCTGATCTCGGGGAATCATCCGATCCACGAGGTCCTCGAACGCGCCTTGGCGCGCTTCAAGGGCTGCGAACACGCGCTGCTGTTCCCGTCGGGCTACATGGCCAACGTCGGTGCCATTCCCGCGCTGGTCGGCCCCGGCGACGTGATTTATTCCGACGCGCTCAGTCATGCGTCGCTGATCGACGGCTGTCGCCTGTCGAAAGCGACGATCCGCGTGTTCCCGCACGCCGACGTTGAGGCGCTGGCCGCGATGCTCGAGGCCGACCGTCACGAGTTCCGTCGGGCGTTGATCGTAGTGGAAGGCATCTTCTCGATGGACGGGGATCTCTTCCCGCTCGATCAGCTGGTACCACTGGCGCGTCGATACGATGCGTGGACGTACGTGGACGACGCGCATGGCACGGGCGTGCTGGGAGCAACCGGCGCCGGTTCAGTCGAACAGTGCGGCGTGACGGGACAGATCGATGTGATCGTGGGCACGCTGGGCAAGGCGATGGGTACCTCAGGTGCCTACGTGGCCGGCTCACAGGTGTTGGTGGATTATCTCACCAGCCGCGCGCGATCGTTCATCTACACCACCGGCGCGCCGGCCGCCATTTCGGCGGCGACGCTCGAGGCGCTGCGCATCGTCCAGGTGGAATCGTGGCGTCGTGACGCCGTGCGTGAACGGGCCACCCGTTTACGCGAGCACCTGCGTGCGGCTGGCCGTGAAGCGCCGGGTATGCGCGACGGGCACATCATTCCGGTGTTGATCGGCGATCCGATGGACACCATGCGGTTGGTGGCCGACCTGCGGCGCCGCGGATTTCTGGTGGGCGGCGTGCGTCCCCCCACCGTACCGGCCGGCACGTCACGGCTGCGCATCTCGGTGTCGGCGGTGCATCCGATGGAACTGGTCGACGCCCTGGCCACCAACCTCATTGACGCCATGCGCGGGATGCCGGTATGAGTTCGCAGTACGATGACGACGGATTCGACCTCGAGGAGAACTCCGTCGACGATCTCGAAGGGTTCGGCGATGGCATCGACCGCGACGACGACGAGCCAGTGCAGAGCAACACCGAGCTGGTGCTGCTGCACGACGCGGCGCATGTGTGGCACCCGTATACTCAGCATCATCAGGCGCCGCTTCCGGTGCCGATCGTGCGGGCCAAGGGCGCTTGGCTGTATGACGCGAACGAGCGGCCGATCCTCGATGCGATTTCCTCGTGGTGGGTGACCACACACGGGCATTGCCACGACGACATCGTTGACGCCATCACCGGACAGGCAAAGCGTCTCGACCAGGTGATCTTTGCAGGATTCACACACGAGCCGGCAGCGGCGCTGGCGGCCGAACTCGTGCAGCGTTTGCCGCGCGGTCTCTCGCGGATCTTCTTCTCCGACGACGGCTCCACGGCGGTGGAAGTCGCCATCAAGCTCTCGCTGCAGTCATACGCGAATCGCGGCACGCCGCGCCGCCTGATCGCGGCGCTCGACAACGCGTACCACGGCGACACGTTCGGCGCGATGGCGGCGAGCGGACGCGGGGTGTTCACGCAGATGTACGAACCGCTGCTGTTCGAAGTGGCACGACTCCCGGATCCATCGGTGGGTGATACCATTGCGGCACTCGACGCGCTCATTGCGGCGCGCGGCCCAGAGTTGGCAGCGGTGATCGTGGAGCCGCTCGTGCTCGGCGCCAGTGGCATGCGCGTCTGGGATGAGCAGATCCTGCAGGATATTCGTGCGCGCACGGCAGCGGCCGGCGTGCATCTGATCGCCGATGAAGTGCTTACTGGCTTCGGACGCACGGGTCCCTTGTTTGCGTGCGAACGGGCCGACGTGCGCCCGGACCTGTTGTGCATGTCGAAGGGGCTCACCGGCGGTGTCCTGCCGCTCGGCGCGACCGCGGCCACCGAAGACATCTTCGATGCCTTCCGCAGCGAAGACCGTACCAAGACGTTCTTTCATGGCCATTCGTATACAGCGAATCCGATCGCCTGCGCCGCCGCGCTCGCGTCGCTCGAGCTGTTCGACGA
The DNA here is from genome assembly GCA_002737115.1 of Gemmatimonadota bacterium. GTDB lineage: Bacteria > Gemmatimonadota > Gemmatimonadetes > Gemmatimonadales > Gemmatimonadaceae > Gemmatimonas. Next base: position 24,353 of record NSHR01000037.1, read on the forward strand.
TGACAGCGAAGATGATCGCGTGCGCATCGAAGTGGCCCACGCCCGGCATCTCGACGCGCTCCGCGGCGTGAAGGGCGTGCGCGCGGTGCGACAGATCGGCACGATTGCGGCGGTCGAGCTGGACGCGCCCGCTGGCTACCTCAGCGACATCGGCCGCGAGCTCGCCGCGTATTCCCTGCAGGAAGGCGTGCTGCTCCGACCGCTTGGTAATGTGGCGTATTGCCTGCCGCCGTACTGCATCACCGACGCCGAGCTCGATCTCGTGTACGGCGTGATACACCGTTTCCTTGGCGGTGCACGGGCAGAGGGGCTGACGACGGGTGGCCCGGTTGATGACTAGCCCGCCCAATCGGCCAATCCGCTTGGGCGTGACCGGCACCGATACCGGTATCGGTAAGACGGTCGTGTCATGCGCCTTGGCTGCGCGGGCGCGCCAGCTGGGCCTGCGCGTGGCGGCGATGAAGCCGATCGAGAGCGGGGTCGTGGAACATAGGGTGCCCGAGCGCGGGCTGTCCTCCGACGCGGATCGACTGCGTGCGGCCTGTGGGTCGACGCTGCCGATGTCGGTGGTGCGCCCGTACGTACTCGAAGAGCCGCTGGCGCCCATGATCGCGGCGGCGCGTACCGGCGTGCAGATCGACATCGCCGTACTCGACGCAGCGCTGGCACTAGTTGAGCAGGACGCCGACGTGGTGCTGGTGGAGGGCGCCGGCGGATTGCTGGTGCCGATCGACCTTCGCGTATCGTATCTCGACCTGTTCGCGCGCTGGCAGCTGCCGCTGCTCCTGGTGGCCGGCAACAAGTTGGGCGTGTTAAATCATGTGCTGCTGACCGTCCGTGCGGCGGAGACTGCTGGCGTTCCGGTGCGGGCGATCGTACTTACCTCACTGTCCGACCGTGACGCCACCGTCGCCGAAACGACCAACTTCGATGCGCTGGTGACGCTGCTGCCGCATTATACGATACTGCGTTTTCCGTGGGTTGACCGTCCCGATGATCTCGATATACTCGCGGCGGCCGCCGAAGGCGGCGGTCTCGACGTGCTGCTCTCCCCTTCTTCTCCATGATCTCTATGTCGTCTGGATTCTCTGACTGGCAACTGCTCGCCGACCACGCCTTGGCTGGTGCGGTGATCACGCGCGAACAGGCGCATGCCGTGCTGTCCGCACCTGACGATCAGTTGCTCGACCAGCTGGCGGCCGCCTACCGCGTGCGACGCGCCACGTGGGGCAATCGCGTACGCCTGCATTTTCTGCTGAACGCACAAAGCGGCCTGTGCCCGGAAGACTGCGGCTATTGCTCGCAGTCGAAGATCTCCACGGCCGAAATCGAGAAGTATCCGATGATGGCGCTGGAGAAGATCATGGAATCGGCCGATCGCGCCGCGCAGTTGAAGGCGGGCACGCTCTGCATGGTGATCTCCGGTCGCGCTCCTGGCGAGACGGTGTTCAACAAGGTGCTCGACGCCGTGCGTGCGGTGCGCGCGAAGCACGATCTTAAAGTGTGTGCCTGCCTCGGTCTGCTGAACGAGGAGCAGGTACTGCGCCTAAAAGAAGCCGGCGTGGAAACGGTGAACCACAATCTCAACACATCGGCCAACTTCACGCCGGAAGTGGTGGGTACACACACGTTCGCAGATCGCGTGAACACGGTGGAAGCCGTGAAGTCGGCCGGCATGAAGACATGCAGCGGTGGTATTCTCGGTATGGGTGAGAGCGACGACGATGTGATCGATCTGGCGCTGTCGTTGCGCGAACTCGATGTGAAGAGCGTGCCGGTGAACTTCCTGATTCCGGTGCCCGGCACGTCGTTCGCCGGCGTGCGTGAGCTCGATCCGCGTCGTTGCCTGCGCATCCTGTCGCTCTACCGCTTCCTGTTGCCCACGCAGGAGATCCGCGTGTCGGGCGGCCGTGAAGTGCACCTCCGCAGCATGCAGGTCATGGGCCTCTATCCCGCTAACTCGATCTTCGTTGGTGATTATCTCACCACGCAGGGGCAGACCGCGCGCGACGATCTGCGCATGATCGAAGACGCCGGCTTCGTGCTGGAGACGCCCGATGGAGAGCCGCTGGTGGGCGATCCGTTCGCCGGCGTGCCCGACTCGTATCCGCGGGCGGCCCTGCCGATGGTGGAAGTCTGAGCCTATGACCATCGCCGACATCCGCACCGACTACCGACGCGCCTCGCTCTCGGAGCAGGACGTTGCCGACGATCCCATCGCGCAGTTCACGCGCTGGTTCGACGAAGCCGTGAAGGCCGCCGTGGTCGAGCCGAATGCGATGTGCCTCGCCACCGCCACCCCCGATGCCTATCCGTCGGCGCGCATGGTGCTCTTAAAGGGCTGTGACGCGCGGGGCTTCGTGTTTTATACGGACTACCGCAGCCGAAAGGGACAGGAGCTGGCCGACAATCCGCACGCATCGCTCTGTTTTTTCTGGGCCGAGCTGGAGCGGCAGGTGCGCATCAACGGCGCGGTCCAGCGGGTGAGTCGCGCGGAGTCGGATGCATATTTTCAGTCGCGTCCGCTGGCCAGCCGCGTGGGCGCATGGACGTCGCACCAGAGCATGGTGCTCACCGATCGCACCGTGCTCGAACAACAGCTCGAGGCCAACGAAGCGCGCTTCGCCGGCGGAGACGTGCCGCTTCCCGAACACTGGGGGGGATTCCGGATCATTCCCGAGGAGCTCGAGTTCTGGCAGGGCCGCGAGAGTCGCCTGCACGACCGTATCCAATTCCGCCGTGAAGCGGGCGTGTGGGTGAGGCGCCGACTGTCGCCGTAAGGCCGGCAACGGGAACCAAACGCGGGCATCGCGAGTTCCGCGTGCATGTCACAGACATCGCACGCGGTTCTTATTTTCGGGGCAACCGGCGGTATTGGCGCCGCCCTTGCCCGTCGTCTTGCCACTGCCGGCACGCCGCTTTTCCTTACCGCGCGCCGTGAGGAACCACTGGCCGCACTGGCCGCCGAACTGGGGGCCGCCTATGCCACCAGCGACGCCACCGACTGGGCGGAGATCGACCGCGTAGCCGACCTGGCGCGTGAGCGTTTCGGCACCCTGGGCGGCATGGCGAACTGCGTGGGCTCGCTGATCCTCAAGCCGGCGCACCTCACCAAGTTCGAGGAATTTCAGAATACCATCGCGCAGAATCTCACGAGCGCATTCGGCGTGGTTCGTGCCGCCGCGCGTGTGATGCCCGATGGTGGCGCGGTCGTGCTGTGCAGCACCGCGGCATCGCGCATCGGCCTGTCCAATCACGAAGCCATCGCCGCGGCCAAAGGCGGTGTGAATGGCCTCGTGCTTTCGGCTGCCGCCACCTACGCGTCGCGCGGACTCCGCGTGAACGCCGTGGCCCCGGGGCTGGTCGAGACGCCACTCACGGCGCGCATTACCGGCTCGGCGCCCGCCGTTCAAGCCTCACAATCCATGCACGCCCTCGGCCGCATCGGTCAGCCCGACGACGTGGCCAGCCTCATGTCGTGGCTACTCGGCCCCGATGCCACCTGGGTGACCGGACAGCTGTACGGCGTGGACGGTGGATTGGGCACGGTGCGATCGAAATAGCACCTCAGCCCTGTTCAGCGAGCTCCTCGCGGAGCTTGACGTAGCTCTCGTATCGGCCCCCGCCTACGGTGCCATGGCGAATCGCTTCCTTGATCGCACACTCCGGTTCCACCGTGTGCGTACAATCGGCGAAGCGACAGTCTTGGATAAGCGGGCGGAACTCCGGAAAGCACTGGGCGATTTCGCGCGCGTCGATGCCCCAGAGCCCGACCTCGCGCAATCCGGGCGTATCCGCCACGAAGCCACCACCCGGCAGCGGATGCAACATCGCCCCGACGGTGGTGTGCCGACCCTTGTTCACGCTATCGCTGATCTCGGCCGTTCGCAGATCGAGCCCCGGAAACAACCGGTTCATTAACGAGGACTTGCCAACGCCCGACGGTCCGGTCAGCGCCGAATCCTTTCCTGCCACTTCGTCGCGCAGTGCTTCGAGCCCTTCGCCGGTGACCACGCTGACGAGGTGCAGCGGATAGCCCGCCTTTACGAACTCGTCGAAGCGCTCGCGGATGGTGCTCGGGTCGACCAGGTCGATCTTATTGATGATGATTCGCGCCGCAAGCCCATTCGCTTCGGCGATCACCAAGAAGCGGTCGAGCATACGCGGGTGCGGCTCGGGGCGTGCGGCCGCGAACACCACCAACACCTGATCGAGATTGGCCACGATAATGCGTTCGCCGCGCGCACCGGCCGGCGCCCGACGCGCGAGTTTGCTGCGCCGCGGATGAATGTGGTCAATTGCCCACGAATCGCTGTCCGCCACACGGCCGATCGTGACGCGATCCCCGACGGCGAGCTTGAGGGAACCGTGCGCTTCGTGCTTGAGCCGCCCACGGAGCGACACGTCGAACAACACGCCATCGTCGGTGCGGACCTGCCAGATGCCGCCGGTGCCCTGCATGACCACGCCGTCGAAGGTTCCCTCGGTCACAGCGTCTGCCCCCGGATGAGGCCATCCAGCGTGGCCTTCACGGTGCCGAGCGCCATGCCACCCAACTGATGGCGCACGACGGCTTCGCTGGCGCCGGTAACGAGGAAACCGGTTTCGAGATGTCCCTGCACCTCCGGTTCACCGACGCCCCATTTGACGAACATCAGGTACGCACCCCAGGGCACCGCACGGTCGCCGGTTGTATCGGTAAGGATGTCCGCGGAGTACGCGTGCCCATCCACGCCGTCGAAGGCGGCAGGACGCTTGTGGACAGCCATGTAGCCGCCCAGCGTGCGCTCGTCTCCCGCCTCATGATCGGCGGGATGGTGGTGTCCGTGATGTTCGGTCAGCGGGACAATGACTCTTTCACAATGTTGCCCGCCATGAACGCGATGTTGGCGGGGCGTTCGGCCAGCCGCCGCATGAGATACGGGTACCACTGGCTGCCGAATGGCACGTACACGCGCATCCGGTACCCTTCCTTCACGAGCTGCTCCTGCAAATCGCGCCGCACCCCGTACAACATCTGGAACTCGAAGCGATCGGACGCGATGCCACGCTCCTTCGCGAAGCGCTTGGCTTCGTTGATGATCAGCTCGTCGTGGGTCGCGATGCCGGGATAATTCCCGTGCTCCATCAGTCGGTGCATGGCTGCAACGTAGTTACGATCGACGTCGGCCTTATCGGGGAATGCGACCGTGGCCGGCTCGAGATACGCGCCCTTGCAGATGCGCACGCGACACTTCAAGCGATTGGCCCGCTCCACATCATCGAGCGTGCGACGCAACGCGCTTTGCAGCACCACGCCGACATTCTCAGTGAAATCAGGATAGAGCTTCTGCTCGAAGGTATCGAGCGTCCGATCGGTGTACGCGCTCGACTCCATATCGAGACGCACGAAACTCTTGTACTGCTTCGCGCGCTCGAGAACCTGACGCACGATCTCCAGACCGAGCTCGTCGGAGATGTCCTGCCCCAGCGCGGTGAGCTTCACCGACACGTTGGCCTGCAGTTTCTTCTGCTCGATGCGGTCGAGAATCTCGAGATACTGCCGGCCGGTGTCCCGGGCTTCGGCTTCACTCGCCACCGACTCGCCAAGCAAATCGAGCGAGGCGGTAATGCCCTTGGCGTTGAGTTGCTCTACGGCGGCGAGCGCGGTCGCAATGGTTTCGCCCGCCACAAATCGCGACGCCATCTGGCGCGCGAAACCGACGTTCTTGACGAAATCGAAGATGCGCTGTTGGCGCGACAGGTACAGGAGGGAGGAACGAAGCATTTCGGCGCGGAGACGCGGAAGTTCAACGGAAGGGGGACCGCGCGTCACCGGCGGGGAAACCGCCCGGACGTCGCGAAACGATATCAGGAATATACCCACCTGTCCGACCCCAGTGAGCCGAAAGGAGTCGGTCAGGGATGGAATCGCGTGCCGGAGGCGGCGTTGGCGCGCAGCAGAGCGGCCGCCTCGAACCGTCCCGGATAGCGGGCATTGAGCGCGTCGAGCTGGGCGACCACGGTGGCCGCGCCGAGCGCATCGAGGAATTGGAAGGGGCCACCACGAAACGGCGGGAATCCAATGCCGAACACCGCGCCGATATCGCCGTCGCGCGGTGACCGGATAATACCGTCTTCCAGGCAGCGTACGGCTTCGTTCAGCATGGGCAGCACGGTTCGCCGCTGAATCTCCTCGGCCGCCACCGATGTGCGCGATCCGGTCGCCGGCGTCAAGGTGTACACGCCCTCGTCCACGCCCTGTCGCTTACCCTGTGCGTCGTAGCGATAGAAGCCGCGCTTCGCCTTCCGTCCCAGTCGGCCACTCTCGATGACACGCTGCAGCATGGCCGATGGACGCATGCGCTCTCCAAATGCCGCTGCCATAATCGGGCCCGACTTGCCGGCGATATCGAGACCGACTTCATCGAGCAACGTGATCGGGCCCACCGGAAAGCCGAACGCGACCAGAGCGTCGTCGACCGCCTCGATGCTGGCGCCTTCATCGAGCAACTTGCCGCTCTCGTTGATGTAGGGTGCGAGGATGCGGTTCACATAAAACCCCGGTCCGTCACGCACCACGATGACCGTCTTACCGATCTGCTTGCCGTACGCGACCACCGTGGCCGTGGTTTGTGCGCTCGTCTCGGGAGTCACAATAACCTCGAGCAGCGGCATCTTGTGGACGGGCGAGAAGAAATGCATGCCCACCACCTGATCCGGATGCACCGCCGCCGTCGCGATGTCGCGAATTGGGATCGTACTTGTGTTCGACGCGA
>NSHR01000038.1 GCA_002737115.1 Gemmatimonadota bacterium
GATGGTGCGTCCATCGAATTTGGTGACACAGGGCGAGGTCATGGACGAGGTGCTGGCGTCCATGCGCGCACGCCGTGGCCTCCGTCCTGGCGACCGCGCCACGTTTTATCTCGTCGAGCAGGATCGCTTAATGGACACCTTCAACCAACTGTTCGGCGCCATCTTCGCCGTCGGTCTGGCGCTGTCGGCCGTCGCCCTACTGGTCGGCGGCGTAGGAGTGGTGGCCATCATGATGATCTCCGTCACCGAGCGCACACGCGAAATCGGCGTACGCAAGGCCTTGGGCGCCACGTCCGGCACGATTCGCTGGCAGTTCCTGGTAGAAGCGTCGACCATGACCAGCATCGGCGCATTCGTCGGGCTCGCGCTCGGTGCGCTTCTCGCATGGATCATTCGTACGAACACGTCGATTCCCGCCACACTCCCCGGCAGCATCGTCGCGACCGCATTGATCGCCAGCGCCGTCACCGGCGTGGCCTTCGGCATGCTCCCCGCCATGCGCGCGTCACGGCTTGACCCGGTGGAGGCGCTTCGGCACGAGTAGGACGGCGCGAGGTCGGCGATCAGTAGCCGCGGACATCGAGAAACGCTTGCCAGAACGGAAGCGTGACGGGCATCCCGAGCACCGAAAGTTCGAGGACGCCGAGCACCCCGAGCACCGACAGCAGCATCATGCCCTGCCGACGAACGGGCGAGGCATCGCGAAGGGCATGAATGATCGTGCGCAGCGTGAACACGATCAGCAGCGCGATGCTGATCGGCAGCAGCCAACTGTTGCGCTGCGGGCCGAAATACGACTCGAGATACGTGAGCGGCTCGGGGAAGAATCCGCGGCCCGGATTCTCGACGCCCAGAAAGATGTTGATGCTGGCCGCCTGATGGGTCACCCAAAAGAGCATGAGTGACCACCACCCAGCGCGATTCGCCCGACGAGCCGTGAGGACACCGGTGACGATCAGCACGCCGACCATGGCAAATTGATACCACAACATCGACCACACCGACTGCACCGCGAATGCCCAGCTGGGAGCTTGCGCTGGCACCGGTACCATGAGCGACGCCGGACCAACAAGCCATCCGCCATAGAAGGCGACTTGCACCCACGTCCACAGAAACGCCGCGCCTAAAAAGCTGCGTCGTGCGCCCGAGGCCGTTCCGCGGTCACGCTCGAGGTACAGGAGCCCCGCGCCCCAGATGGCAAGCGCGCTGGCGAGCACCAAGCCCAGTGCGCGCGTGGCCTCGCTGCGCTCAAGCGCAAAGATGATGCCGGTGGCACTCCACCAGAAGAACACGACCACCACGAGCGATCGCATCGCGACCCGTAGCGAGGTCTCGCGCGTCGCGATGTCCGTGTCGTACAACATCGACGGATGTCGCACCCGGACCAACGACTGCCAGGGCCAGACCGTGGGGTGTGCGACGGGTGTCTTAGACACGATCGCTTCCTTCGGCCATGTGCATCGCGGTGCGCACCAGCCCACCGAGCGCTTTTGCATTCGCGGCTGGGAGCAACACGTAGCGGGCGCGCATCGCCTCAGCCACACGGCGCGCCACCGGCTCGCCACGCGCCGAGGTATCGACGAACATCGCGGGAATACGCTGCTGCGCGAAGCGCGCGCTGGCCATGAGTGCGTCGCGCTCGGCCCCTGGACGGCCCGGCGCCCCGTCACGCGCGATGTTGGCGCGACCATCCGTGAGCATCACCACCAACGGCGCACTCCCCGCGCGCTTCGCGGCGAGCGCTTGTTCAAGCGCCGCGTCGATCGCGTGCGCCAGCGGTGTACCGCCACCGCCGGGCAACGCAGCCAGCACCTTCTTCGCGCGAGCGAGCGCACGCGTCGGCGGCAAGAGCAGCTCAGTGCCCTGCCCTCTGAACGCGATCAGACTCACGCGATCGCGCCGCGCATAGCTCTCCGCCAAGAGCATCTCGATCGCGCCCTTTGCTTCGGACAGACGGTTGAGCGCCGACGACCCCGAAGCGTCCACGACGAACAGTACCGTGGTGCCCGTCTTCTCGATAAAGCGGCGAATGCGGAAGTCTTCGCGGCGGATGTTCACGCGCGGACGCCCCGGCGCTGGCGGCGCCTTCGCAGACGGGGCAACCGAGGCGGCCGGCTTGAGTCGTGCGCGTTGCCACGGTGCGGCCGCGCGTAACGTCTCGAGCAAGTGCAACCGAGCGCCACCGCGTGGGAGTCCGCTGCGCGCACCACGCGGACGGCCACGCATCATGTTCTGCTTCTCGGCGCCCACGCGTCCATGCATCGTGCCACCGCTCACCTTCTCCAGCAGCTGCGCGAGCATGCCCGGTGGCAGGGCCGACGCCACCGCCTCCCGCAAGACGTCCGTACTGCTCGACGGCGGCGACGGGGCGTCGTTGTCCGATTCCGCGTCGGGCGGCTCTGGAGGCGACGGAGGCGGCGGTGGCGGCGTGTTCTCTGGCGGCGATGGCGGAGGCTCGTCCGGTTGCTCGTGCTCGTTGGCCGGCTCTTCGGGCGGCGGCGGTAGTCGGGTGGCGCGTGGTGCCAACACGAGCGCCGCCGCGACCTCGGCATCCGCCTCGGTGATCATGAGCCGACCGTGCAGCGCGGCATGCGCACGCGCGCAGCGCAGCGCCATCAAGGGCGCGCGCACCGAATCGATGCCAAACGCGTCGGCCGTTTCACACAGCGCCGCAATCCACGAGTCGTCGACGCTGACCGACATCAGCCGATGTCTCGCGTCACGCGCCTGGCGCTCCCACGAGGCGAGCGCCGGATCATCGGCGGCATCCAGCAGGGCTTCAGCGGCCGAGCCGCGCATGCGGACCACGAAGGCCAGTCGATCGCGCAGCGCCGCATGCACCGACTCGTCGTCGATCGATTCGTCCATCACGATGGCGCAGATGCGCGCAGCGTGGCGTTCCCCGATCCCATCGCGCGCCACCTGCACCTCGGCATAATCGAGCACTTCACACAGCGCCGTTCGCGCCGCAACCGAGAGGCGCTCGGCCATCGGCACTACGATGACGCCGCCGTCCGCCGCCGCCAGCACGCCTCGCTCGGCCACCAGCGTTCCGGTGGAGAGCGTTGCGGCAAGATCGACGCCGCCATACAGGCGATCGGGCGTCACGCTCGACGGCACCCGTCGCAGCGGCGCACCATCCGGAAGGGCGCGCTGCACGAGCAACGAAAATGCACGCGCCTGTTCGTGGAGCGGATGGTCGAGCATGGCGCCGCCGAGCCCACGCGCATCCACCGTCAGCAGCAACGCCGTCAGTGCCGGGCCACCGCGCGGCAGGTCAGCGACTGCTGACGACATCGCCCCACAACTCCGCGATGGCGCGCTCCACGCGAATGGTCGAGCCGGCGTCGTCGAGCACATTGCGGCGCAGACGATGACGGAGCGCCATCGGCGCGATCCGGCGCAGGTGGGCAAGCGTCACTTCATCGTCTCCCTCGTACGCCGCCATCGCCCGCGACGTGCGCAGCAGCGTGAGCTCGCCGCGCAGTCCGTCGGTGCCAAGCTGCGAACAAAGCGTCGCGGCCCGTTCGAGCACCAGGTCGGAAACGACCAGCGCATCGAGTCGCGTGCGCGCCTTCTCGAGATGGCGGCGCACTTTCGCATCAGCTTTGTGCCAGTGCGAAAGGAATGCAACCGGATCGCGATCGAACGCATCGCGGCGCTTAATCACGTCGATGCGCGTCGTGATGACCGTGGGCGTGCGCACATCGACCGCGAGACCGAAGCGGTCGAGCAGCTGGGGCCGGAGTTCGCCTTCTTCGGGATTGCCGCTGCCAATGAGCACGAAACGCGCGGGATGGCGAATGCTCACCCCTTCACGCTCGACCACGTTCTCGCCGGTGGCGGCCGCGTCGAGAAGCAGGTCGACGAGATGATCCTCCAGCAGGTTCACTTCGTCGACATACAGGAAGCCGCGATGAGCGCGGGCCAGGAGGCCGGGCTCGAAGGCCTTTTCGCCCGTCGTCAGCGCCTTCTCGAGGTCGAGGGCCCCAACCACGCGGTCTTCGGTCGCGCCCAGCGGGAGATCGACGACGGGCACGGGCGCCAGCACCGATTTGACGTGCCCACCAGCCTCGGCCCGGGCGCGACACTCGTCGCAGCGCGCGCCGTTGGCCTGCGGGTCACACCCGTAGCGACAGCCCGCCACCACCTTCATGGGGGGCAAGAGCCCAGCCAGCGCGCGCACCGCCGTGGACTTTCCGGTGCCGCGGTCGCCAAAAACCATGACCCCACCGATCGAGGGATCGACGGCCACCAGCAACAGCGCCAGTTTCATTTCATCTTGGCCTACGATGGCGCTGAACGGAAAAACTGGTCGCATGCGGGCTCACAAGGGTTCGTGCGGTGGCCTCATCGCGGCCAATCCACCGTTGACGACGATAGAATCAGGGCGTCATGGTCGCAAGAGCTTTACGTCCTAATGTGTACACTTTTCTTGACACTCCCGTTTCCTCTGCTTATCGTCGGCCGTGATCCCTCCCGAGCATGCCCTGACGGCCCCCCAGGTCCCGGCCGCGGCGACTGAGCGCGCCCAAACGCCAAACGTAACCCAACCCGCTCCCGCACTCGGCGCTACCGCCATCGCGGGCCCGTCCGCCTGGCACGAGCGCATCCGCGATCGATGGAACGCGCTCGTTGCCACCGAATCGTTTCAGCGATGGAGCGCGCGGTTTCCGCTCACGCGAGCGGTCACCATGCGGCGATCTCGGGCGCTGTTTGATCTCGTGTCGGGGTTTGTGTACACCCAAACCCTACTCGCCTGCGTCGAACTCAACCTGTTCGAGTACCTCGCCGGCGGCGCGCGTACGCTGGACGAGATCGCCGAGCACACGAACCTGTCTCGGGCCAGCACCGAGCGGCTGCTCAACGCGGCGGTCTCGCTCCGCCTCATGATGAAGCGTCGCCACGGACGCTACGCCCTTGGCGCGTTGGGGGCCCCGCTCGTCAGCAACACCGGGGTGCTGGCCCTCATTCGGCATCACCGGATGGCCTATCAGGACCTCAGCGATCCCGTGGCGCTGCTCCGTCAGGGCGCCGATTTCCGCACCGAGCTCTCGCGCTACTGGTCGTACGCCGACGCGCCACGGCCACAGCAAATCGACGACGCCCGCGTCGCAGCGTACTCGGAGATCATGGCCGATACGCTCCCGCCCGTCGCGCACGACGTGCTCGACGCCTACGACCTGTCGAAGCATACGTGTCTGCTCGACGTCGGCGGTGGCGAGGGGGTGTTCCTGTCGCTCGTCGGACACCGCCACGCCCGCCTCCAGCTGCGTCTGTTCGACTTGCCGGCCGTGGCCGCGCGCGCGAAAGTGCGCCTCGATCAGGCCGGTTTCAGCGATCGCGTAAACTGCCACGGGGGCAACTTCCACGCCGATGCCCTCCCCACCGGCGCCGACGTGATTTCCCTGGTGCGCGTGCTGCTCGACCACGACGACGAGTCCGTCCTGCGCCTGCTGAAGCGGGTCCGGGCCGCCCTGCCGAGCGGTGGTGTCCTCCTGATCGCGGAGGCGATGGCGGGCGTCCGTGGCGCGGAAACCGTCGGCGACGCGTACTTCTCCTTCTACCTGATGGCGATGGGGAAAGGCCGAGCGCGGCGAGCGTCCGAGCTGCACCAGATGCTGCAGGCGGCCGGCTTCCGCCGCAGCCGCGAAGTCTCCACGCGCTTTCCGATTCAGACCGGCCTGATCGTCGCCGAAGCCTGACGGCGGCACGCCGCTCCGTTGGCGCTGGTGCGCTTCAGCACCAATCCCGACAAATCCAGTCCTCCAATGTTGACAGTCTTGAGTGTCAACAACACGTTACACCTCGTGAAGACCAGAGCAGTCGTTTTCGAACAGCCCCAGCAGCTTTCCGTCCGCGAGCTGACCCTCGTCCCCGCCACCGACGCCGACGTGCTGGTGGCGATGCGCTGGTCTGGCATCAGTACGGGCACCGAGCGCATGCTCTGGACCGGCACGATGCCTCCCTTCCCGGGGCTCGGCTATCCCCTCGTGCCCGGGTATGAAGGCGTCGGCGAGATCGTCGAGGCGGGCTCCGAGTCCGGTCGCACCGTCGGCGACCTGGTGTACATCGCCGGCTCGCGCGGATTTACCGATGCGCGCGGCCTCTTTGGTGGGCAGGCGTCGTTGGTGGTGGTGCCCGGCACCAAGACCGTGGGGCTCGCCCCCTCGCTCGGGGAGAACGGAGCCCTGTTTGCGCTGGCCGCCACGGCCCACAACGCCCTCTGCGCGGTGGCCCCAGGCGGGTCACCGCGCGACGTGCCGGAGCTGTTGCCGGAGCTGATCGTCGGCCATGGGGCACTGGGTCGGCTCATCGCGCGCTTGGTGGTGCTGTACGGCGGCAAACGGCCGACCGTGTGGGAGATCAACCCGGTGCGCATGGATGGCGCGCGCGGCTACGACGTCATCCACCCGGATGCCGACACCCGCCGCGACTATCGCACGATCTGCGAAGTGAGCGGGGCCAACGGTTTGATCGACGCGCTGGTGGCCCGGCTCGCCCCCGGCGGTGAGATCTGCTTGGCGGGTTTCTACAGTGAGCCCGTGAGTTTCACGTTTCCGCCCGCGTTCATGCGACAGGCCCGTTTTCGCATCGCCGCGCAGTGGAAGGAGTCCGACCTGCAAACGATCGCGGCGCTGGCCAACTCGGGAGCGCTCGCGCTCGACGGGTTGATCACGCACCGCGAAACAGTATCCCGTGCGGCCGACGCCTACACCACGGCGTTTGGCGATCCTCACTGTGTCAAGATGATCCTCGACTGGAGAACGGTTGCATGAGTGAAAACGGTACCAACTCCGCCAACGGCGCCCTGCATCAGCTGCACTCCAGCATGCGCGATGAAGCCGCGACTGCGCCCGATGCAGTGCACACCGGTCCGGTCACGAAAGAGACGCAGATCATTGCGATCTACGGCAAGGGTGGCATCGGCAAGAGCTTCTCGCTCGCCAATCTGTCGTATATGATGGCGCAGCAGGGTAAGAAGGTGCTGCTCATCGGCTGTGACCCCAAGAGCGACACCACGTCGTTGCTCTTCGGAGGACGCGCCTGCCCCACGATCATCGAAGTGTCGTCGCGGCTCAAACTCGCCGGCCAGCAGGTGTCCATCAGCGACGTCTGCTTCAAGCGCGACGGCGTGTTTGCCATGGAACTCGGCGGCCCCGAAGTGGGACGCGGCTGCGGCGGACGCGGCATCATTCACGGTTTCGAAATCCTCGAGAAGCTGGGCTTCCACGAATGGGGCTTCGACTTCGTGCTGCTCGACTTCCTCGGCGACGTGGTGTGCGGTGGCTTCGGATTGCCGATCGCGCGCGACATGTGCCAGAAGGTGATCGTTGTCGGATCGAACGACCTGCAGTCGTTGTACGTGGCCAACAACGTCTGCTCAGCGGTGGAGTACTTCCGCAAGCTCGGCGGCAATGTGGGCGTGGCCGGCATCCTGATCAACAAGGACGACGGCACCGGCGAAGCCGAAGCGTTCGCGGCCAAAGCGGGCATCCCGATTCTCGCCAAGGTTCCCGCCAACGACGACATCCGGAAGAAGAGCGCGAACTACGAGATCATCGGCTTCCCCGGTGGTGAGTGGGGCCCGTTGTTCGGTGAACTCGCGCAGGCCGTTGCGGACGCACCGCCCGTGCGTCCGAAACCGCTCACGCAGGACGAGCTGCTCGGACTGTTTGCGGCCAGCCAGGTCGGTGGCAATGTGGTGCTCGAGCCAGCCACGATGTTCGACCTCGTGGGTCGCGAAGACGTCACCAAGCCGTCGCTCGAAGTCGTGTACGACTCCGTTTGATCACGAGACCGACATGAGCAGCGACATCAACAGCGGTGAAGTCGTATACGACGACGCGGGCAGTACGCCCACGGCCAACGATGCCGACCAGCCTTCCTCACGCACGTTGCCCGTCCTCGACGGCAGCGCGATCAACACCGCAGCCACGGCCGCCGACGGACTGGGCTGTCACGCGGGCGCCAACGAAATGCTCGCCGCGGCGAAAGCCGCGGGCAAGAGTGAGACCCTCGATCGCTACGCCGCCGACTATCCAAAGGGACCGCACGATCAGCCGCAGAGCATGTGCCCCGCGTTCGGGTCGTTGCGCGTCGGACTGCGCATGCGCCGCACGGCCACGATTCTGTCAGGCTCCGCGTGTTGCGTGTATGGTCTCACGTTCACGTCGCACTTCTACGGGGCGCGCCGCACGGTGGGCTACGTGCCGTTCAACTCCGAGAGCTTGGTCACCGGACAGCTGTTCGAGGACATTCGCGATGCGGTGTTCAAGATGGCAGATCCGGCGCTGTATGACGCGATTGTGATCACCAATCTGTGTGTGCCGACGGCGTCGGGTGTGCCGCTGCAGTTGCTGCCCAAGGAAATCAACGGCGTGCGCATCATCGGCATCGACGTGCCGGGCTTTGGCGTGCCGACGCACGCTGAAGCGAAGGACGTGCTGGCCGGTGCGATGCTGCGCTATGCGCGCACCGAGGCCGAGCTTGGTCCGGTGGCCGCCCCGCGCGGTGGCGTGAGCGAGAAGCCCACCGTCACGTTGGTGGGTGAGATGTTCCCGGTCGACCCCATTGGCATCGCGATGATGCTCGAGCCGATGGGACTGGCCGCTGGCCCCGTGGTCCCCACGCGCGAGTGGCGCGAGCTCTACGCGGCACTCGACTGCGTGGGCGTGGCGGCGATTCATCCGTTCTACACGGCGTCGTACCGCGAATTCACGGCGGCGGGCCGCCCCATCGTGGGCTCGGCTCCGGTGGGCTACGACGGCACCGAAAGCTGGCTCGAATCCATCGGTCAAATGGCGGGCGTGTCGCGCGATCACATTGACGCCGCCAAGAACAAGTTCTTGCCGATGATCAAGGGCGCGCTCGCCAAGATGCCAATCAAGGGGCGCATCACGATGTCGGGCTACGAAGGCTCGGAGCTGCTGGTGGCGCGACTGCTGGTGGAAAGCGGTGCCGATGTGCGCTATGTGGGCACGGCGTGCCCGCGCACGCCGTACAGCGAAGTCGATCGCGAATGGCTCGCAGCGCGTGGCATTCACGTGCAGTATCGCGCGTCGCTGGAACAGGACCTCGCCGCGTTGCACGAGTTCAAGCCCGACCTCGCGATCGGCACCACGCCGGTGGTACAAAAGGCAAAGGAGATGTCGATCCCGTCGCTGTACTTCACCAACCTGATCTCGGCGCGCCCGCTGATGGGGCCGGCCGGGGCCGGTTCACTGGCCACCGTGGTAAACGCGGCGCTTGGCAACAAGGCGCGCTTCGATACCATGACGGCGTTTTTCGAGGGCGTAGGCACCGGCTTCGCGAGCGGGGTGTGGGAGGACGTACCGCAGGATCATCCCGAATTCCGTGATCACTACAAGCGCCATCTGGCCAAGCTGGCCAAGGCGCGTAAGGCGCAGGAGATGGTCTGATGCTGGTGCTCGATCATGATCGCGCTGGTGGCTATTGGGGCGCGGTGTACGTGTTCACCGCGATCAAAGGCCTGCAGGTTGTCATCGACGGACCGGTGGGGTGCGAAAACCTTCCGGTCACGTCGGTGCTGCACTACACCGACGCGCTGCCGCCGCACGAGTTGCCGATCGTTGTCACGGGACTCGGCGAAGACGAACTCGGACGCAATGGCACCGAAGGCGCCATGCGCCGCGCGCACAAGACGCTCGACCCCGAACTCCCAGCCGTGGTGGTCACGGGGTCGATCGCCGAAATGATCGGCGGTGGCGTCACGCCCGAAGGCACGAACATCCAGCGCTTCTTACCGCGCACCATTGATGAAGATCAGTGGCAGGCGGCCGAACGGGCGCTGTACTGGCTGTGGACCGAGTACGGTCTCAAGAAAGGCATCGCGCCAAAGCGTCGCGAAAAGCAGGAAGGCGACAAGCCGCGCGTCAACATCGTGGGCACCATATACGGCTACTTCAATTCGGCCAGCGATCTCGCAGAGATCCGTCGGTTGGTAGAAGGCATCGGCGCCGAAGTGAACATGGTATTCCCGATGGGCAGCCACCTGGAAGAAGTCCCGCGCCTGGTCGATGCCGATGTGAACGTGTGCATGTATCGCGAGTTCGGCCGCATGCTGTGCGAAGCGCTGGAGCGTCCGTATTTACAGGCGCCGATCGGCCTGCACAGCACGACGAAATTCTTGCGCACCCTGGGGGAGATGCTGGGGCTCGACCCCGAGCCGTTCATCGAGAAAGAAAAGCACACAACGATCAAGCCGTTGTGGGATCTCTGGCGCAGCGTCACGCAGGACTTTTTCGGCACCGCCAGCTTCGCGATCGTGGCCAATGAAACGTACGCCCGCGGGGTGCGCCATTTCCTGGAGACGGAGATGGGGCTGCCGTGTACGTTCGCCTTCTCCCGTCGTCCGGGCGTGAAGCCCGACAATCAGGCCGTACGCGAAGCGATCCGCACCACCCCACCGCTCATGATGTTTGGCAGCTACAACGAGCGCATGTATCTGGCGGAAACCGGCGCGCGATCGATGTATATCCCGGCGTCGTTCCCGGGTGCGATCATCCGACGCCATCTGGGCACGCCGTTCATGGGGTACTCCGGCGCCACGTACTTGATTCAGGAAGTGTGCAACCAACTGTTCGATGCGCTCTTTCACATCCTGCCGTTGGGCACGGACATGGACAAGATCGACGCCACCCCCGCGCGCATGCACAAGGAACTGCCGTGGGATGACGAGGCCAAGAGCGCGTTTGATGAAATCGTGGAGACGTACCCCATCCTGATCCGCATCAGCGCCGCCAAGCGCCTGCGCGATCTGTCGGAAAAGGACGCCCGCGAACTCGGCGACAACACGGTCACCCGCGACCACGTGCTGGCCTCGCGTCGTGGACTGGCTGGCGCCACGGCGTAATCGCGCGGCCCGTCTCCACCACGCACAACGCCACCGGGTCACGTCTCCGGTGGCGTTGCGCGTTATGGCCCCTCGATCCGGGCCAGCACCTCGTCTGGACGCTCCTCGGGGAGGAGATGGCCGCCCGGCACGTCGACCAGGGTCGCCGTAGGCAGCCTGGCGGCAGCACGCCGCAGCGCGGGCAACGGCACCCATCGATCGCCCCGCCCCGCAAGCAGCGTGAGCGGCGTGCGCAGGGCGGCCGCGTCCCGCATCAAGGCGGGGAGATCCCAGCGGGACATCATGGACAGCGCGGCATGGACGTGGTCAGGCTGCCGACAGAGCCACTCGTAGCGAGCGAATTGGGGCGCCGTGAGGGAGGAGCCCGCGCTCTCGAGCATCAGGCGGACGAGCGGCGTACGCTGCGCGGCCCACGCACCGCCAGCGGCCACGGCGTTTGACTCCACCACGGCCGCGAGCACCGGTGCGACGAGTCGGACATACCACGCCGGCGGGGCCACAAGCGCCGGACAGACGCCGAGGAGATGCTGAGGCGCGATGTCCCCCTGCAGGGCGAGTTGCATCAGCACGGGCATGCCAGCCGAGTGTCCCACGGCGAAACGGGGGAGTGCGTCGAGATGCCGGAGCAGCGCGACCACCGCCGTGGCCATCTCCGCCAAGCCGAACGGCAGCGGCGCGCCGGCGGCGCGGTCCGCGGCCTGCGTAAATCCGTGCCCCGGCAGATCGATGGCGACCACCCGGTACCGGCGTGCCAACGAGGCGGTACAGGCCGCCCAGGAGTGGGTGGATCCGCCGGTGCCATGGAGCAGGAGGACGGTCGGCCCGTCCCCTTGCTGCTGCACGTGCCAGCGGACGGCACCGACCGTGTGGAACGACGAGTAGGCTCGATCGGGCCACTGTTCGGGCAGGCGATCGAGAGGCGAAGGGGCCGAATTCGTTGTCATGGGAGGCAATTACGGAGACGCGTCAGAAAAAATCGCGGATTGGTGTAAATTTTCCTTGACGCTGCGTAGTGTCAGGCGCAGTTTACACCCGTCTTCAAGAGGTTTGTGCCGTCTCCCGCCCGGGGGACGACTCCCCAGCCGCGCGGGACGAGCGCGGCAGCTCGAAAAAACTCGGAGGATTCGATGTCGATGTTCGAGAAGAGTGGCGGAATGACGGAAGAAGAAGCGATCCGCTTCAATAAGTACTGGATCGCGGGCACGGGCACATTCGTGATGGGCGCCGTGATGGCGCACCTGTTGGCGTGGTCGTGGCGTCCCTGGTTCTAAGCTTCGCCGGACCTTCCCTCTCAACAGCGTATTAGGAGACCAACAATATGTATCGCATTTGGATCGGGCTGGATCCACACCTGATTATGGGCGGCATCGGCGCGTTCATCGCGGGTTCGGTGTTGTTCATTCATCTGTTTGCGTTTAACCAGCTGAATTGGCCTGCGACATTGAAGGCCACTTACGCGAATACGGCCGCACCTGCCGCCACCCGTTAAGGAGTCGTCATGCATCGTCTTTGGTTGATGTATGACCCGCGTCGAGTGATGGTTGCCCTCGCCGGCTTCGTAGGCGCACTCGCGTTCGTCATTCATTTTATTCTGCTCAGTTCGCAGCGTTACTCGTGGATTGAGAACGGGACGCTGTCCGCCGTGCAGGCGCCCGTTGGAGCTTCGTCTCCAGCGATGGCGGCAGAAATGTCGCCGCTCCCGCCCGGCCGGTAATACCTCGCGCGTCTACGCCGGAGTGGCGATTCGCACGTGTCAGTGCGAAGCCATCTCCGGCCGACGCCAGTCTTAGCCCTCGACGCTCGCTTGGAGAAATCGCCAATGGCGATGCTCAGTTTTGAGAAGAAGTACCGGGTACGCGGTGGAACGCTGATCGGCGGAGATCTCTTCGATTTCTGGTTCGGTCCGTTTTACGTAGGGTTTTTCGGCGTCTCGGCCATCTTCTTTATCGTCCTTGGCACGGTGCTTTGTGTCTGGGGCGCAGCCATGGGTCCGACGTGGAACCTTTGGCAGATCTCTATAGCGCCGCCTGACCTGAAGTATGGTCTGGGCTTCGCTCCGCTCCGCGAAGGCGGACTCTGGCAGATCATTACGATGTGCGCGGTCGGCGCGTTCGGCAGCTGGGCGCTTCGTCAGGCCGAGATCAGCCGAAAGCTCGGCATGGGCATGCACATCCCCTTTGCGTTCGGCGCGGCCATCGTCGCGTACGTGACCTTGGTGGTGATTCGGCCGGTGCTGCTTGGCGCCTGGGGGCACGGCTTCCCGTACGGCATCTTCTCCCATCTCGACTGGGTGTCGAACGTCGGGTATCAGTACCTGCACTTCCACTACAATCCGGCGCACATGATCGCCGTGACGTTCTTCTTCACGAACTGCCTCGCCTTGGCGATGCACGGGTCACTGATTCTGTCGGTGACGAATCCGAAGAAGGGCACGCCGGTTGGCACGAGCGAAACGGAAAATGTCTTCTTCCGCGATCTCCTGGGGTACTCGATCGGCGCGATTGGTATTCATCGGCTCGGTCTGTTTTTGGCCATGGGCGCGGCGATTTGGAGCGCGATCTGTATTGTGATCTCAGGCCCCTTCTGGTCGTCGGGGTGGCCGGAGTGGTGGGGCTGGTGGCTTAATCTTCCGATTTGGCGCTGAGGAGAATCGACCTGATGCTTGAGTACCAGAATCTCTTCACGCGCGTCCAAGTTCGTACCGTTCCCGAGGCGGGTATCCCGATCGAGGATTCGCCGGGCGGACGCGCGGGCACAGGGGCCTTCTCGTATCTCGCCGGTAAGTTCGGCGATGCGCAGATCGGCCCGATCTATCTTGGCACCGCGGGCACGTTCTCCCTCCTCTTCGGCTTCCTCGCCTTCGAGATCATCGGCCTGAATATGTGGGCCTCCGTGGGCTGGGATCCGGTCGAATTCATTCGACAGCTGCCGTGGCTGGCCCTTGAACCGCCGCCACCACAGTACGGGCTGCACCTTCCGCCGCTACAGCAAGGCGGCTGGTATCTGATGGCCGGTTTCTTCCTCACGGTCAGCATTCTGCTCTGGTGGCTGCGCGTGTACCGTCGGGCCGCGGCGTTGAACATGGGCACGCATCTGCCGTGGGCGTTCGCCTCGGCGATCTTCCTGTACTCCGCGTTCTTCTTCCAGCCGCTGTTGGTTGGCAGCTGGAGTGAGATGGTGCCCTTCGGCATCTTCCCACACCTCGACTGGACATCGGCTTTTTCGATTCGCTACGGGAACCTGTACTACAATCCGTTCCACGCGCTTTCGATCGTCTTCTTGTACGGCAGCGCGGTGCTCTTCGCCATGCACGGCGCGACCATCCTGGCGGTGGCCCGTCTCGGCGGTGAACGCGAGATCGAGCAGATCACCGATCGTGGTACGGCCGCCGAGCGCTCTATGCTGTTCTGGCGCTGGACGATGGGTTTCAACGCGACGATGGAGTCGATCCATCGGTGGTCCTGGTGGTTCGCTGTGCTCACCACGTTTACCGGCGGTATCGGTATCCTGCTCACGGGCACCGTGGTGGACAACTGGTATCTCTGGGGTGTCAAACACGGTCTGGTATCACCCTATCCGGCGCAAAACACCCTCACGGCCGAACAGCAGG
This sequence comes from Gemmatimonadota bacterium, assembly GCA_002737115.1. GTDB lineage: Bacteria > Gemmatimonadota > Gemmatimonadetes > Gemmatimonadales > Gemmatimonadaceae > Gemmatimonas. The sequence goes on from NSHR01000038.1 coordinate 14,487, forward strand.
AATTGCTGCGTGGCCGGTATCAGGGAACCGCACCGGACTCGTTCCCCACGTACGTGGCGCCGCAACCCGCGATGATGCTCGACTCGACGGCCCTGATGACGCCAGCGGATTCCCTGCCGGCGGATTCGGCCCGAGTTGACTCCCTCGCGACGCCGGCAGCAGCCGGTCCCGCTGCCGCGAAGTCGCCCGCCACTCCGGCTGGAGGAAAGTCACCGTGAGTTTCCTGACACCCACGTGCCGCCGCCTCGTCGCGGCGGCCATCCCCTTGGCGATGCTGTCGCTGGGGGCGTGCGGCGATGCCCAAACAGACTCGGTTCAGGTCGGGTACCGCGGAACGGCCATGGAGCAGAATTACGACCATGGCGATCTGAAGGCGAAGTTTGCGCAGGTCAGGATCCCCACGCCGCTCCCCCCGGCGGGCGAGTCGCCACCGGGCCCGCTCCCGTGGCAGAACGTGCAGGTACTCAACGACATCTCGGTTGGCGAATTCAACCGCACGATGGTGGCGATGAGCACCTGGGTGGCCGGCACCGGCAACTGCGCCTACTGCCACAACATCGCCAATCTCGCGTCCGACACGCTGCCGAACGGCAAGCCGCTGTACACGAAGCTCGTGGCCCGTCGCATGCTGCAGATGACCCGCCAGATCAACGGCCAGTATTCGCAGCACGTGAAGAACACCGGCGTCACCTGCTACACCTGTCACATGGGCAAGCCGCTGCCGAACGGCCTCTGGTTCTACTCGAGCCAGACCGACTACCTCCGTCACTATCTCGATCGAGACGGGGCGCGGGTCGTCACGCAGCAGGTGACGCCGACGAACATGAACAGAAGCTCGGTGAAGCAGACGGAGTGGACGTACGCGCTGATGATGTCCCAATCCCGTTCGTTGGGCGTGAACTGCACCTACTGCCACAACAGCCGTCAGTTCGCCAGCTGGAAGGAAGCGCCGCCGGCTCGCGTCACCGCGTATCATGGCATCCTCATGCTTCGCGACGTGAATCAGAACTACCTGTCACCGCTGCAGCCGGTGTACCCGGCCGTGCGGTTGGGCGCACAGGGTGATGCCCCGAAGGCCCAGTGTGTGACCTGTCACAACGGCGCGTACAAGCCGTTGTACGGCGCGCAGATGGTGAAGGACTACCCGGCGCTCTGGGGTCGGGCGGATTGGAACGGCGTGCCCTTCCAAGGGTTGGGAATGCCGGCCGACACAGCGACCGCGGCGACGGACAGCACGGCGAAGCTCGCAACGCCGGCGCAACCGCTGGTGAAGGCAAGCAGCAGTGCGGCCCCGGCCACTGGAGCCGCATCGGTAGGTACTGGCAACATGAATCGGCCGTAGCGTCGCGGCGACTGGACCTGCGCATCGGGCTCTTGCCCACCGCGCAACCCACCCCGCAATGCCCACTCGGCATTGCGGGGTTTCGCATTCCCCCCGGACCATTCGGCCATTCGCGACCGCCGGTGCGAAACCGAAGCACGCGCCAGCGCGTTGATCGTTCGACCGCCCGAGTACCGGACTTCCCGCCTCTCGCCCTCTTATCACGACACCGATGTCTACACGTCGCCTTCCCGTTTACATCCTCGCCGACGTCTCCGGATCAATGCAGGGGACTCCCATCGAGTCGGTGAAGTCTGGCATTCGACAGTTGCATCGCGATTTGTTGGGCGATCCGCAGTCCATCGAGAGCGCCTATCTTTCGGTGCTCACCTTCAGCAACGACGCACAACAGCTCGTTCCGCTCACCGAAGTGGCGATGTTCAATCCGCCGGAACTCTCGGCCAGCGGGACGACCAACTTCGGCGCCGGGTTGCGCCTCCTGCTGGACTCCTTCGAGCGTGAGTTGGTGCGCACGACGGCCGAGCAGAAAGGCGACTGGAGACCACTCGTGTTTATTCTCTCGGACGGAGCCCCCACGGACGCCGAGTGGCCGATATACGCGCAACAGCTCCGGGAACGTCGGCCAGCCAACATCATTGCGGTGGCCTGCGGTGATCAAGCCGATGTCGAGGCGCTCAAGCAGGTCACCGAAATCGTGATCAAGATGCAGGACATGTCGCCGGATGCGTTCAAGGCGTTCTTTCGCTTTGTGTCGGCGTCCATCAAGCAAACCAGCGCAAAGGTCGGCGCCGTGGCAGATGGCGGCGGCATCACCCTGCCGCCGCCGCCGCCCGGCATCACGATCGTTCCGTGAGCGACGATCCAGTCGGATCACCGGAGAGCGTCGCGGCGCCAGCGCTTCCGCCGCGACCCGTGTGGACGGCGGTCACACCGTCCGTCCCGTGGTGTCCCGACGAGTGGCGTGAGCATCTCGAGGCGATTGCCCCTGGCATCACCCTCGTCCACGGAGCACCACCGCACGAGGAATCCATAGGAACGCATGCGGTACACAACGGCTGGGACGTGTTGCTGGCGTCGCGCCGTGGCCGTTTACACGCGCATCGCGGCGAGCATCGGGAGGATGCGGGCACCGTGCTCCTCTGCGAGCACGGCTGGTGTGCCGCCGTGGCCGACGGTGCGGGGTCTGCGCCCTACAGCCGACTCGGTGCCGCGATCGCTGTCCATGCGGTCACGCACGCGCTCAGAGACCTTCTGCAGGCCCCGCTGCCACGCCCCGGCGGCGTGTCACCCGCAACCGCCCTCCATACGGCGCTCCTGACCGCCGCCAGCAACGTGCAACAGGCGATGCAGACGTTCGCCGAACGGACGGGATGTGCTCCCCGGGCGTTGCGCACCACCCTGTTGGTCGCCGCCCTACATCATGACGACATCGGTCTCCTGCAAGTTGGCGATGGCGGCATCGTCTGGTTGCACGACGACGGGCGCACGAGTCAACCGATGCAGGGCGACGCGGGCGAGTTCTCCGGCGAAGTCGCGCATTTCTTGCCGGATACCGGCGCCTTGGCGCGACTGCAGCAGTCGGTGTTGGTACAGCCGGCAGCGGGATGCGCCGCGGTGCTGTTGGCGAGTGATGGCGTGGAGGATCCGTGGTATCCGCTGCCGCGCCATGCGGCGACGCTGTATCAACAGTTACAGCACGGGGTGTCGTGCGAGCACCCAACCGCCGCTGGCGTGTCGCCCGCGCGCACCACGAAAGTGTTGAACACGCCGGATCCGGTGCGCGCGTTGATCGAGTGGCTGTCATTTGAGAAGCGCGGCGAGAACGATGATCGGACGCTGTGCGTAGCCCGGAGGGAGGGGAGTACATGGGCGCCGTCAGCTGCCGTCTGACCGACGGGCGCGTTCTCCAGTTGGAGGATGAGCCGGTCGGCACCGGCGCCGAGAAGCGCGTCTTCCTCACGAAAGACCGGTGCTTTGCCGTAGGCTTCTACTACGGCAGCCTCCGCGATCGACGCGAGCGCGTGGAGCGCCTCACGCGCATCCTGACCACCTACAATCCCACGCTGGCCGCGAACGGTGCCTACTGGGCGCCGTACTTCTGCTGGCCCGTGGGCATGGTCGATGGGGCACAGAGCATATCGCGCGACTTCGCCACGCGTCACCAACTCGTCTGGCCCGCCATCGGCGTTGTCACACCAACCTATCGCAAGAACTTCTACTTCACGGATCGGTTTGGTCAGACACAGGAGAAGGAGGTGCGCTGGTTTACGGGCGGCAAGGCCTCCAAGTTCGTACCGCAAGCTGAGAGTGGCTCGCTGTTAACCCGTCTGCAGATCGCCGTGCGTCTCACGCGGGCGGTGCGCCGGCTGCACATGGCGGGACTCGCGCATGCAGATCTGTCGAACAAGAACGTGCTCGTCGATCCGAAGGGTGGCGAGGCGTGCATCATCGACATCGACTCGCTGGTCGTCCCGGGGATCGCGCCCCCATCGGTGCTGGGGACGCCAGGCTACATCGCCCCAGAGGTGCTGGCGAACAAGGCACAACCCTCGATCGCGACGGACAAACACGCCCTCGCCGTGCTGCTGTATGAGCTGCTGCTGCAGCGTCATCCGTTGCAAGGTAAGCGCGTGAACAGCACGCGCTCCGCCGAAGAGGACGAGCAACTCTCGATGGGCGCGAAGGCGCTTTTCGTGGAGCACCCCACGGATCGGCGCAACCCCTCCGTGAAGGCGATCGAGGTGGCCTGCACCCGACTCGGGCCGGCGTTGACCCACTGCTTCACGCAGACCTTCGTGCACGGGCTCCATGCACCGTCGCAGCGTGCCGATGCCGCCGAATGGGAAGTCGCGCTGTACAAGACCATGCGTCATCTCTTTCCGATGTCCTCTGACAAGTGGACGATTCTCGGGAAAGGGTTACCGATGACGAGCTTGCGCGGCGACGAACGAACCGCCACACCGGTGCTCACTGCCGAGCTCCATCAGGATACCGGGGACAAAGTCATCTCCGAGCAGGACAGCCTCGTGCTGTGGCATCATCTCACGTTGCACGACTGGCACCTGCTGGTTGGTGCGTTACCTGACGAACGCGCGGATCGCGCGGCGCGCGGCTACGTGGCGCAGCACCAAGGCAAGTGGTGGCTCGTGAACACCAGCGACGTGCCATGGTACATCGTGAACGGCGACACTGACGTGGTGGTCGGTCGGAATGCGTCAGTGGAATGCATCGTGGGTCGCACTGTTCGAATTGGCAACGCGAGGCCCGCCCGCGTCCTCCGTTTCGACGCCCTGCGCTGAGCCTGACGGTGTCCGCGTCGACTGATGCCTTTGCGCGTGTGGCGACCTCGCTCGCGGATGCGTGGCGACGCGACGCGTCCCTGTTCGACACGTCGCCGATGCGTGTCGTCAACGAGCTGTTGGATGCGTGCGGGAGCGACCACCGCTCGCTCGTGAATCTGTTGCTCTCCGTGGACGCCACGTTTCGCGCACGAGTTACCCTCGGATCGCCGAACGACGCGTGGGAGATGCGGCGCGCGCCGCTGGTGCACCATCTCGTCGCCACGCGATACCTGCAACCCGACGTGGCACGATGGGTCGTGGACGCGTGGGGGGCGGCGTTGGGCGTTGGGCCGGCGATAGTGCCACGTCCTGCCCTGTCGCACGATCACGAGCCCGTGGGCGTATCGCGCCGCGCCACATCGTTGGGGGCCGCATCGACGCACGGCCACGGGACGGTGTTCCCTGCGCCACCGTCTGCGACCGCCCGCGGGCAAAGAGCAGCGATGCCGACGCCTCGCACGAGTGGACGGGCCGTGGCGACGACGCGACCATCGGGGAACATGGTCATCGCGACCGCTCGGCCCGTGCCGCGCTGGCGCAGTACGGGCAGTGGCGTCAGCCCCCTACAGGCCGCGCAGGCGCAGCGAGCCGAGCGAATCTGGTTTGGCGTCATGGCCGCCACGGGCCTCATGGTCTTCGTGGCGGGCGCGATCGGCATCGGCAATCGGAAGTCGGAGGCCGCGACGGCCGCCGCGATCCTGCCGGCCGTGACGCCCGCCGTGCGCGCGATTGATGGGCAGTCCATGCGCCCACTACCTCCGGCTGCCCCCCTCACGACGCCGGTCCTTGCCGCGGACGCCGACCCAAGACCGGAGGACGTGGTGTCTGCGGTGGCCACCGGCCTCCGCGGCGTATATCGCGTGCAGCAAAGAGTACGCGTCGTGGACGGGAGCGCGAGCTGCTCAAGCATAGCGGCCGTCTTGGCGCCCGGCCGAACCAGTATCGAACGCATTGAGCACCAGCCGGGATCGCGCGATTTCGCGCTGGCCACCCGCTCCGTGAACGGAACGGTCGACGCAAACGGTGCGTTTGAGACCGATCCGGCCGTTGGCACCACGAACGGCATCCGATGGCAGTTTTCCATGCGCGGACGATTTACCGCGACCGGCTTTGTCGCCGAAACTCAAACGAAAACCAGTGCCATCATCCGGTGGGGTCGAACACAGCAATGCATAACGCTGGCCGATCTGGTCGCCGAGCGCATCACCCGATGACCGTGAGGGTCGCGCGCCGGCGCGGAACCTGGCGGGAAGCGCGGCACCGATGAGCCTCGATCCCCGAGAGCTGGTCCAGCGCGCGCTCTGTCGCTTGGTTGCCGAGCAACCTCCCGAGTGGGAAGAGGCAGCGCTGCTGCGTTTTCGTAATCGGTTGCTCGACGAAACGGGCAGTGCGACGCGTCCATTAGCCGAACTCCTGCTGGAAGCGATCCGTCGCGGATTGCCTCAGCGGCTACCAGCGTCGCCGGTGGAACGCGCCGAGTGGGATACGTTGGCGTCGTCGTTCGCAATGCAGTGGTCGGCGGAACGCTTTGTTGCCACCGATATGGCACGCTGGGCGATCGATTCGTGGGGCACAGCATTCCGCCTCATCGAAGACGTGGCGCGCGCCGCAGCGCCCCCGCGGCTGGCGCCGCCAGCTGCGGTCCCGCCGTCTAGCCAGGCCACGGTACGTCCGACGCCGGTGGCGCCCTCAGCGGCGCCACTGCGCGCCGGCACAGGCCCTCGGCCAGCCATCGCGCGCGTACCCGTTGCGCGTGCGCCGGCCAGTGCGCCGCGGAACACCGTGAGCCGTGGCCCCACGGCCGGCGCCCGCAGCCTTGGCGCGTACGTCGCGCCTCGACGCTACCCTCCACGCGCCACCTCGATTTCGCCGGCATGGAGTCGCACGACGCGCCTGGCGATAGCGGCGGGGCTGGCGTTGTATCTGGTGGGAGTCGCCCGCGTCTTATGGTCCATTCAATCGCGACAGCGACCGGCAACGATGGCGGTGAGCGCGAACCAGGCTCCGGTTGCGGCCGCGGGGCTGTCCGCGGCGCCGACCCGCTCCAACAGCAGGGTTGGGGTCCCGTCGCTCACGCTCAACGCACTCCCGCGCACCAACCTCGACTCGCGCCAGCTCGTTCTGGTGGAACCCGCGCGCCGGGCGACTGGAAGCGCCCGTCCGCTCACACCATCGGCCCGCGCGGCCGCGGGCCGTCCCGACCTCCGCTTCGACGAGGTGCACCTGATCGACGGCTCGCGCATGCAAGGACGCGTCGACATCGTGCGCGCGGGTGCCGTCGTGTTCCTCGACATGCGAACCGGGCTTCGCCACGAGCTTCGCAAGGAAGCGATTGATCACATCGTGACGGAATTCGGCACCACGGTACAGTTCCGACCCAACTCGACCGGCACGTCGGTGTCGGCCTCGACACCCGTCTCAGGCGCGCGGGCACCGCGCAATGGGGCGACCCAAACGCTACGCGCCCGCGGCGTCAGTGGTCGATACCTCATTCGCTATGGCGACGCCGTGGCGACAGGCTCGGCCACCTGCAAGGAGATCTGGTCGAAGACGCCGCAGACATCGGACTGGGCGACGGTGCGCCATACGCCGGGCGCCGACACGTTGACCATCGCCTTCGAGGCGGGCGACCGCTTCCCCACGGTCATTGATCAGGATGGTGCGTTCGCCTCGTCACCGCGCATCATGCCCGATCAAGCGCGCACCAGCACGGCCCTCACCACGCGGCTGAGTGGAAGATTCGGGGCTGATGGCACGATGGCATTGACCGTCAACATTTTGCTGTTTCGTCGACTGCGCGATGCCCCGGCTGACGTGTCATGCGCGATTGAAGTGAAGGGCACGGGGCTGTTGAGTACACCGTAACACGTGGAGTCACTAGACCTCAGTGCCGACGGCGCTCGTCCCTGCTGACGTGGCCAGGGGCATGGGGCCGGGATACACCATCACGGGATACTCACGTCGCCAGTGACGCCCGTCGGTGAGCGTGTGACTGCGGGACTCGCGATACGCGAAGTGCCAGACGGCGGTATGTGGCCGCCTTTCTCCCAAGCGGATCGATGTGCGCCTCAGCGGAAAACGAAACGAAGGCGCGGGATCATCGCCCGCGACGTGACCCTCATGAAGACGCTGCGCGCATCTACGCTCTTGATTTCGCCGCGCGCGCGCGCGAAGATGCAGTTCATGCGATACTCTTTTTACAACCGACTGCGCGCGGTGGCATCGCGCACCTGGCCCGCAACGCACCGCTGCTCGCGCCTTTGGGCAGGGGTGCTGGTATTCGGGCTTGCTGGCTGTGGTGGCACCCTCGCCGGCAAGATCGATCAGGCGATGAGCGGGTGTATCAGTCACCGCAACGCCGACTTCGTTGGCGGGCGGGGTGCAACGTCGCTCGACCGGCCACTCCCCAACGCGCTGTCGACGTTGGCTGACCGCATCGCGTACATCCGATCGCTTCGCGGGTTAGAGTCCATCGCGAAAGCCGCGCCCGACCAGGTGACCCTCGTGTGTGCGCTCGAGATCGCATCGCATCTCGACCATCCCGAGGTCGCACAGTTGTTGACGCAGTACTCGTCGCACCCAGATGCGGCGGTTGCCGCGAGTGCGAAGCGGCTCCTGTCTACACAGAAGCCGCTTCGCTAGCGCGCTACGGCGTGGCGGCGGTCGAATTCGCCATGGGTCGCAGGAGTCGATCGAAGGCCTCGATCTGCGTGGACCCGAAGCTTGTGATCGTGACCGAACGCTTGGTGGTCGGATCGATCAAGACCAACCGTCCGTCGGCGTAGCGCACCAATCGAAACGGCACCGTCTGTCCAATACCAGCACTGGATCGTCCTCGCGTGAGCGCCCGTAGCGCACCGCGGAGAAATCCGTTCGTACCGGGCGGCAGCGACGCGGCAAGCGCCTGCGTGGTCGCATCGACCACGCGGATGCCACCATTGCTCTCATCGGCAAACGTGAGCTGACGCTCAGCGAGTACCACCGATTGCCGTTCGGCAAACGCGCCGAATCCGAAAATGCGCGCCGAGATGCAGAGCAGGAAGACCACGACGATGAGCGCCGCGGCCATCACCAGCGCCGGCTTCGGAACCTCCAGCGGCCGTGCATCCGGCCGCGCGCCGGGTTCTGCCTCAAAGTGCACAGGACCGGTCATACGAAGACCTCGCTCATACCACGACCGGTTGTCCGGCCGCGATTGTTTCGGCGGGGGCATCGCCCCGCCCTCCCGTCTGCTCGATACGAATATCCGGCTCCGCGACGGCGGCGATAGCGTTCACGAGTAACGCACTCACCGCCTTGGGGTCCAACAACGCGCGGAGCACCGGTTCCGGACGTGTGAATCGAAACACCTGACAGTGCGGCCACAGCGCGATGTACGCGAGTCGATGCGCCTTGCCGAGGGTGAGGGCCAGCTGACCGGTGCCGTCGCGGAAGGTGCCGATGCGCGCGCCATCAATGATCGAGAACGGAATATTGATGGACATCGGAAAAACGACGCCAAGACGCATAACGACTCGGCGGTTCGTGATGGCGTACCACGACGTTCGCGCCGACGCGCTGGCGAGTACTTCCGCGATCGCCAACACGACGACCGTCAACGCCAGTCGGATGCCGAGGCCGACGGCGAACGCCCGACTCAGCACCGGCTCTGCCGTCGCGACTCCCCACCACACCAGCATGGCCACGAAATACATCGCCACCAACCGGCGATGGAAGACGTGCGTCGCGAGGGCGCCCGCATCGGGCGCCGCCTCCCACAACACATGCTCGCCGGCGGGAAGCGGATGGGGGACTCCCTTGATGTACTCGGCGTTCCCCACCTCGTGACCGCTCATATGAGCGGCTCGCTCCGGGCGGCCGTCGCGTACAAATGGCCACCGGCGAAGTATGCCATGACCTTGTCTTCTTCAAGCAACGTGATCTGGTCGTCACGGCGGATCGTCGGCACATCGGCGAACTGCGCCGCGGTGATCGACTTCACGAGCAGGCGGTCATTGCCCCACAGCCCAAAATTCGGCCACTGCACGAAGCCGGCGGGCAGCATGATGCGTCGTTCCGATCCGGAGAGTTGCACCTCGTAGTACCGGACCTGCGGTTCAGCACGATCGACCCACAGTTCCATCACGGTGCCGGCCGTTACCTTATCCGCGGCTTCGACGGGCAAACCGCGCGGATCAGGATCGCCCTTGGCGACGGAGAAGGTCGGATCGAGGCGCATCGGCACAATCTTCGGCGCGCCATGAAACGTGCGATCCGGCTCATCGGCCCGATTCGCCCACGAGGCAGGACCCACGCCATCGATCATCGGGTTTCCGGTAGGGACCAGTGGCGACCCATTGAAGCCGTCAACTGCCACCGCTTTGATATCCGACATCAGTGCGTCTCCTCGCCGCTGTGCGGTCGATGAATGAAGGTCTTCGGGCCGGCCGACTTGGGCCACCCATCACGCGGTCCCTGCGGGGATTCGAGGGGATAGCCTTCCCGCTTGTCTTCGCGGCGGATGTAGATGATCAGCCCTGCGAAAAATATCCAGAACGCGTACAGGGCGATCTGTGCGCCATCGATGTACTGCATCGCTACGCCTCCGAGTGTTGAAAAATGGTCAAGCGGGAATGTCTGCCAGCCCGAACGAACGACTGGGTTGATCGCGCTCGGCTTGACCGGCGACGCGACGAGCGACGAGAGGACCTAGTGCCACCAAGGTGGCGAACAGCATCAAAATCTCGAGATGATAAACCGCAGAGTACGGGACCGACGGCAAGTTCAATCCGGGGCTGAGCGCCCCGCGTTGCACCAAATGCGACAGCCAGTCCTTCATCACGCCGCTGAGTGCAAAGGACAGCCCTTCAGCCGTCGCGAACACTGCGCCCCACGCGCCCAGGGCAATACCATGCTGCGACGGATCGCGCAGTTGCATCGCGAAAGACAACGTTCCGACACCGAAAAAGCCTTCCCCGAGACCGATCAGTCCAACACCGAGGCGGAACATCCCCGCCGACTCCAGTGGACTGGCGAACACGATGCCGGCAAATCCGGCGATGCCGATCAAGGCGCCAAGCGCGGCGAGGCGAATCGGATCGTGCTTTCGGCGAAGCATCGATGCCGAGAGTCCAAACGCGATGACGGCGCCAACGGCCATGATCGCGGTAAGCATGGTGGTCTGCGACACGGAAAGGCCGAGCACCTCCCCCCCGTACGGCTCGAGCAGAACATCCTGCAGATTGAACGCGAAGAAGCCAAGACCCGACGCGACGAGCAGACGGACGGCCTGCCCCCCGCTCGAGAACGTGTTCCATGCCTCGCGGAACATCGGCCGACGCTCACCCTTCGTATACTCGACCACGCCGCGGACCCGCGCTTCCTGCTTCCACAGCGAGATCATGTTCACGACAATGGTGAAGACGGCGGTGCCCTGAATGACCTGGATGAGGCGCAATGGCGTGAAGTCGCGCAATACCGACTCCAAAAACAGCGCGCTGATCAGCGTGCCCATGAGCATCATCAGATACATCAGCGCGATCACGCGAGGCCGTTTGTCTTCGGACACGACATCCGTGGCCAACGCGAGCCCCGCCGTCTGTGTGGTGTGCGCGCCGGCGCCCACGAGCAAAAAGGCCAGCGCCGTGCCGGCGTGCCCGACCCACGACGGCCCGACTCGCGGGCCGTCGGAGAGCACGAGCAAGGCGAACGGCATGATCGACAACCCCGCGAACTGCAGCATGGTCCCGCCCCAGAGGAACGGCACGCGCTTCCAGCCGAGGATGCTCTTGTGGGTGTCGGACTTGAAGCCGATCAAGGCACGAAACGGGGCGGCCAGCAACGGGATGGCCAGCATGATCGCGACCAGTGACGCCGGCACGCGCAGCTCGAGAATCATGACGCGATTCAACGTGCCGACGAACAGCGTCTGCACCATTCCCACGGAGAGCTGAAACAGGGACAGGCGCAACAGGCGGCTTAACGGCATCTCCGCGGTCGCGACGTCGGCGAACGGCATAAACCGCGTGCCGAGCGACAGCCAGACGCGAACGGAGACCCCAGGCTTCGATGCCATCGACCCTACCAGACCGGTTGCATACGGACATCCGCTGGCAACGCCTGGCGATGCGGCGTGCGCAGGAACAGCTGCACGAACGTCAGCGCGTTGGCGGCCTTGAGCACCACGACCTTGATACCCGACATGAATCCACCGGCCGCTTCATGCTTCCGCATGGCGTCGGTGTTCTTCCACATCCGATCCATCAACGCCCAGAAGCCCTCGCTCTCGGTGTCGATCGTGTCCGGAAATACTTGCCGACAGATCTGGTTCGTGAGCGTGATGACGCGCCGGTCGTAGTCGTCGACATCAATCCCCATGTAGCCAAAAAACTGCGCGCGCGCGTGATCGCGCACGTACATCGTGCAGAACACCGCCAACAGGAAAAACCGAATCCAAAGCTTGTTCCGCCCCTCTAACAGTTCCGGATTGGAGCGCATCAACACCGCGAACGCTTCGCCGTGGCGGAACTCGTCGAGACACCAGTTCTCGAACCACTTAAAGATCGGGTGGAACCGCTTGTCGGGTTGCTTCTCAAAGTTGCGGAAGATCGTCACATAGCGTGCATAGCCGATCTTCTCGGACAGGTACGTGGCGTAGTAGATGAACTTCGGCTGGAAGAACGTGTACTTTTTGGCTTTCGTGAGGAAGCTGAGGTCCACCGCCACGTCAAAGTCATTGAGCGTGTGGTTGATAAACCCCGCGTGTCGCCCTTCGTCTCGGCTCATGAAGCCGAACAGCTCGCGCACCTCGGGGTTCTTGATCCGCTTCTTGATTTCTGCATACAGAATGCACCCGCTGAACTCCGCGGTGACCGACGACACCAGGAACTCGATGAACTGCTCGCGCAGCGTCGGGTCCATCGCGGCAAAGTCGGCATCGAACTCTTCGTTGCGCTTGAAGTGGTTCTTGTTGGGATCACGCCGGAACTCGGCGAGAATATCGTCCCACATCTGCTGATGTTCTGGCTTGATGCGGAGCGCGTCGATCTTGGCAAAATCCGTGGTGTAAAACCGCGGATTCAGCATCGCGTCCTGCTGCGCGTTCTTCGTGCTGTCGTTCACGTGGTCGTACGCGCGAACGGGCAACTCAGTGGCGGTTGGGTACATAGGTGGGTGTCTCTCCTCAGCCTTCGAAGCCGACGTCATACAGTTCATGCAGTTCCGTGCCGCCGGTCAGCTTCACGAACTGCCGACGCAACCAACTCGCGCGCTGCACCGTAGCCCGTGAGGCGTAGGTACGCTGCGTCCCGAAAGGAATGTGCGTCGGTGCATTATGAACGAGGACCTGGTCGCCCGGGTCGACCTCGACACCATCGAGGTCAACGTGCGCGTGGAAGTGGTCGTGCGTCGACTCCAGGTCGATCGTGCACGCGACCTCAATCCGCCGGCGCATGACGAACCATGCGCCAGCGGTGGCGACCACAATGCCCGAGAGTATCCATCCCATACCATCCATCAGGTCAATCCTTGAAAACGGTAGGCGTTAGCGCCGCGAGGGGTTGGTCGTCCCCAACGAACTGTGGTGCAAGGCGATGGCCATCGAGCGGTAAAACCCGCGTTCAACCAGCCGCGTTCCAACCATCCCCCATGTATCGAGCTTCGGCGAGCCCAAGAGCGCCATTCTGAATGCGCGCTCGGAAACAGGAACGATCGCCGGCGCCCGGTCCGACTTTGGGAACAGGCGCCCGATCGCGCGCATAGCCACCAGCATGGGCGTCCCCGGCACCACCGTGATCAGCATCTTCTCGCGGACCCGAGGGGCCAGCGCACCGAGGGCGGCCACTAAGTCCGGCAAGTCGTAGTGGATCAGGGAGTCCATCGCGACCACATGGTCGAACTCGCCCAAAGCGGGGTCGAGCATATCCCCCGATCGGAAATCGATCTCCACGCCTTCGGCCTCGGCGCGTTCCCGCGCGTGATCCACTAACGTGGGCGACAGGTCGATTGCGACCACCTCCGCCCCGCGCTTCGCCAGATCAATCGCCAGCGTCCCCGTCCCGCAGCCCGCGTCCAGAATCCGCACGCCGCGCAGGTCGGGCGCCATCCACCGCAGCAGGGTCTCTCGCATTTGATCACGGCCGGCGCGCACGGTCGCCCGGATGCGCGACACCGGCGCATCCGAGGTCAGTGTCTTCCACGCAGCCGAGGCTGTGCGGTCGAAGTATTCCCCGATCCAGGCCCGCCGCTCGAGGTACGACACCGATGTGGCGTGCGAACCCCCAGGCGACGTTCCGTCGAACGACGGACCCGGATTCGTGGAAACTTCAGGAGTGATACGCGTGGCCATCAGTCCACGCCTAACAGGTCGAAGATTTCGCGATCCTTTAGGGGATTCGCCGGCAACGGGACCACGTCGTCCAGCATGCGCGAGGCGAGCAGCATGTATTGCTCCTGCGCCGCGATCACTTCCGGTGAATCTTCCATCTCGAAAATCGTGCACTTCTTCAAGCGACTGCGACGAATGGCGTCGATATCCTGAAAATGGGCCATCGTCTTGAGGCCCACGGCCGCGTTGAAGCGGTCGATCTCGTTGGTATCCTTCGAGCGGTTGGCGACCACGCCGCCGAGACGCACCTTGTAGTTCTTCGACTTGGCCTGGATCGCCGCGATGATGCGATTCATGGCGAAGATTGAATCGAAGTCGTTGGCCGTGACGATCAGGCAGTAATGCGCATGCTGCAACGGCGCAGCGAAGCCACCACACACGACGTCGCCCAGCACGTCGAAGATCACGACGTCGGTGTCTTCCAGCAGGTGATGCTCCTTGAGCAGCTTCACCGTTTGGCCGGTCACGTAGCCACCGCAACCGGTGCCGGCCGGCGGACCGCCCGCTTCGATGCACTGCACCCCGTTGTACCCCTCGAACATGAAGTCTTCGGGGCGCAGTTCTTCGGAATGAAAGTCGACCGATTCGAGTACGTCGATCACCGTCGGCACCATCCTTTTGGTGAGCGTGAACGTCGAATCGTGTTTCGGGTCGCAGCCGATTTGCAGCACGCGCTTACCCAGCCGCGAGAAGGCGGCCGACAGATTCGAGGAGGTCGTGCTCTTGCCGATGCCTCCCTTGCCGTACACGGCGATAACGAGTGCGCCGTCGATCTTGGCGTTCTCGTCGAGGTGCACCTGAAGGCTCCCCTCACCATCACCGACGGCATCGAGAATTGGCAGTCGTGTTGCGGTCATCGTGTTGCTCCGGTCGTTTGGCAAGTCATGCGTACACCCCCTCTAGACGGTCTTCGAGGTCCGCTGCCGCATTGCGCAGCGCCTCGAGCGTCTCTTCATCGGGGGACCAGAACCCGCGGTCGTTCGCTTCCAACAAACGTTGGGCAAGCCCCGAGGCGGCATCTGGATTGGCCTGCGCGAGACGCTCGCGCATGGTATCGTCGAGCACGAACGTCTTCGTTGCTTCCGCGTACACCCACTCCGGCACGGCACCCTTCCCGCCCGTGGCCGACCATCCAAACGTCGTAATGACGTGTCCCGCGATATTCCGCGCGCCTTCGTAGCCGTACTCGAGCTGACTCTCGTACCACCGCGGGTTGAGCAGTTTGGTGCGCGACTCGAGTTCCACTTGCTCGGTCAGCGTGCGCACCTTGCCCTGCGCGTTGTTGTAGTCGCCCACGTACACCGCCGGCGCCTCACCGCCACGCTGCTGTGCGATCACCCGCGTCATCCCGCCCAGCGACTCCACGTACTGATCAATGTCGGTGGCACCGAGGTCGACCGAGTCGAGGCCTTGGAACGACAGGGTGGCCTGCCCCAGCGCCCGCTTCATCAGCGCCGGTTGGCACGATGGACGGCCGTCAGTGCCATAGGCGAAACCCTTGCGCTGCACGAACAGATCGGCCAACTCGTCTTCCTTTTCCCACTTGCCGGTGTCGATGAGCAGATTGACGTTCGAGCCGTACGCTCCGTCGGCGTTGGAGAACACGCGCAACGCCGCGGTGGCCAGATCACATCCCGTCTCCTGCATCGTCTCCAGCGCGTGCTTGCGGATGAAGTTCTGCGAGGGGTCTTCGTCGGCTTGCGCACAGATCAACGCGGCCTCGGCCAGCAGCTTCACCTGCAAGGGCAACAGGTCGCGGAAGATGCCCGACAACGTGACCACCACGTCAACCCGCGGGCGCCCGAGCGAGGACAGCGGCAGCAGACGCGCCCCCGTGAGACGGCCGACGGCGTCGAAGCGCGGCACGACCCCCATGAGCGACATCACCTGCGCCAGGGGTGTGCCCTCGCTCTTCATGTTATCGGTGCCCCAGAGCACGACAGCCACCGACTCCGGCAGCGCGCCGTTGTCCGCGACGTAGCGCGCTAACAGCTGCTCCGCGCGCACGCGTCCTTCGAGCATGGCCACCGCACTCGGCACGCGATACGGATCGAAGCCGTAGATATTGCGTCCCGTGGGCAGCACCTGCGGATTGCGCAGCAGGTCACCACCCGGCGCCGGCGACACGTACCGCGCGTCGAGCGCGCGGAGAATACCGGCCACCTCACGATCCTCGCTGAGCATGGCATCGAAGCCGCTCAGTGCCTCGAGGTGCTGCTGCAGGGCGCGTTCATCGGCGATGCGCACGCCGTGCGC
>NSHR01000039.1 GCA_002737115.1 Gemmatimonadota bacterium
AGGGCGACGCGCTTCGTCAGCGGCGCGGTCGATTTCGGCGCGGTGCATGTCGTAGTCGGGCAACCGCGTGGTGAGTTCCGGTTCGAGCGCCTTGAGCAGGCGCTGGTCGAAGCGCTTGGCGGCCGCGTTGTCGCCGGTCATGCGGGCGGCGCGGGCGGCCAGAAGCAGCCCGAGCAGGTTGTTGGGCGTGGCCTGGAGGATCGTGTCCGCCTGCGCTTTGGCGACCGCCGGCACGTTGGTTACCTCGGCGATGCGGCCGAAATGATAGCGTTCGTCGGCGGTCGGCCCCTCGAGCATCTCGTGCGAGGCCATCGCCATCGGCGCGAAGAAGGCGACCGAGTCGGCCTTGCCACCCTCGGCGTATACCATGATGCGCGAATAGAGCCGGTTCGCCCGCTCGCTCGGCGAAAGGTTGGCGATGTCCGGTGGGGCGCCCCCGCCCCCGCCCTGCGCGAACGGCGCGGCACCGACACCGGCACCGTCAACGGCCTGCGTGGGGAGCGAGTTGGAAGATCCATCGATCCCGGAGCCTTTGGCGGCCCCGAAGTTCTTGCCGGCGACCATGGCCACGAGCGCCAGCAGGGCCACGAAGGCGATACCCCAGGGGAGGACCGACGCGGCGCCGCCGGCAGCGGCTGGCGCGCGCGTGATCGGCAGCCCTTGGCCGACCGGGGTGCCGCAGCGATGGCAAAAGCGAGCGCCGACCGAGACCGCGGTGCCGCAGGCCGCGCAGAAACCTGCGCCGGCAGAAGGGGCCGAGCCCCCGGAAGCATTCGATGAGGTCATAAGCGGTAAAAAATACTACAATACGGTACGCGTGTACTCCTCCTTTTTCGACGAATCGTGCCGATTCACAGCCGTTCCCTCGTTCCTCCCGTCCTGACGGGCGCCACCGCCAACGACATCCTTGAGTTGGCGGAGGCGCACCAAGTGCGTTTTCTGCGCTTGCAATTCACGGATATTCTGGGCGTCATCAAGAACGTCGAGATTCCGTCGTCGCAGTTCAGGAAGGCGCTGCAGGGCGACATCATGTTCGACGGGTCGAGCATCGAAGGCTTCGTGCGGGTCGAGGAGTCCGACATGCTACTGGCCCCCGATCTCACCACGTTCCAGATCTTTCCGTGGGGGGACCCGTCGGCGCGCGTGGGGCGCGTGATCTGCGACGTGAACCGTCCCGACGGCACACCATTCGAGGGTGATCCGCGCTGGGTGCTCAAGCGTCAGGTGGCGCGTGCGGCTGAGCTTGGTTTCGTGATGAACGCCGGGATGGAGGCGGAGTTTTTTCTGTTCAAGCCGACGGCGGACGGACGTCCGGCCACCGACACGCACGACGTGGGTGGATACTTCGATCTGGCGCCGATGGATCTCGGGGAGGAGGCGCGCCGAGCGATCGTGGACACGCTCGAGCAGATGGGGTTTGAAGTCGAGGCGGCGCATCACGAAGTGGCGCACGGGCAACACGAAATCGATTTCCGGTATGCCGATGCGCTGCGCACGGCCGACAACATTGCGACGTTCCGTTTCGTCGTGAAGCAGGTGGCGCGTCAATTCGGTCTGATCGCGTCGTTCATGCCGAAGCCGGTGTTCGGACAGAACGGTAGCGGCATGCATACGCACCAGTCGTTGTTCACGGCGGGACAGAATGCGTTTTGGGATCCGCAGCGCGAGTGGGAGTTAAGCCTCACGGCGCTGCACTACATCGGCGGCTTGCTGAAGCACGCGCGCGCCCTGTGCGCGGTAACGAATCCGCTGGTGAATTCGTACAAGCGTCTTGTACCGGGATTCGAGGCGCCGGTGAACGTGGCGTGGAGCATGCGCAACCGTTCGCCGATGATCCGCGTGCCGGAGCGCCGTGGCATGGGGACCAGGCTGGAATTGCGCACGCCGGATCCGAGTGCGAATCCGTATCTTGCACTCACCGTCATGCTGGCGGCCGGTCTGGATGGCATCGAGACGCGGGCGGGTTGGCGTGAACCAGTGAACACGAATATCTGGGAGATGTCGTTTCGCGAGCGTCGTCGGCTGCGGCTGGACGACTTGCCGCTGGACCTCAGTGAAGCATGCGACGAGTTGGAGAAGAACGACGTGATGCGCGAAGCACTGGGCGAACACATTACCGAGCAGTTTCTGGCCGCGAAGCGTTCCGAGTGGCGCGACTACAATCAGCAGGTGAGCGCTTGGGAGCTTGAACGCTACCTAGCGAAGTACTGAGCTCTTTCCTTGGGGAGATGTGATGAGCGTTCGTTCGTTGTTCGCGCCGGCCGATGAGGTGTTGGCGCAGCGCTTTCCGTTCGTGTTGCCGGCGCTGGGGTATGACGCGAAGGCCATCGAGCCGGCGATCGATGCGCAGACGATGACGATTCACCACGACCGGCATCATGCGGCGTACGTGACGAATCTGAATAAGGCGCTGGAGCTGTTTCCCGATCTCCATCAGTACACGCTCGGCGAGCTGTTGATGGGGCTGCGCAAGTGGCCGGCGGCGGTGCAAGCGGCCGTACGCAACAACGGCGGCGGTCACGCCAATCACGCGTTGTACTGGGGGCTGCTGGCGCCGGGGAGTGCAACGTCGGCTGCGCCAAGCGGCCAGTTGAGCGAGATGATCGTGCGCGATTTCGCGACGCTCGACGGGTGCAAGGCGGCGCTCAAGGCGGCTGGGCTGGCGCAGTTCGGCTCGGGGTGGGCGTGGCTTGTGAAGACGGCCACGAGCCGGCTCGTAGTGCGCGCACTGCCGAACCAGGATTCACCGCTGCTCGAGGGCGAGCTGCCGATCGTCGGCCTCGATGTGTGGGAGCACGCGTACTACCTGAAGTATCAGAACCGCCGCGCCGATTATCTCGATGCGGTGCTGACGCGCATCAACTGGGATCTGGCGAGCGCACAGCTGCGACGGTAACAACGTCGCGGTGCGCTCGCCGGGGGTGGATCAGCCGCCGCCGAATCCGAAGCGGCGTCCGCTTTCGCCCAGCGTGCCGAAGCGCTGGTTGACGACGGTGTTGTAGATGGAGCCGAACGTGTATCCGACGCCGACGAACATATTGTAGCGGAAGTTCGTCTGCAGCTGCTGGCGCTGCGTGAGAATGTCACGCTCCGATTGCGTGCTTCGGGCGATGTAGATCTGATCGCGCACCCGTGACGCGGACCCGCGGAAGTTCAGCGAGAAGCCACGGCCGAGGCGCAGGTCGACTAAGCCGGAGAGGGTGAGGAGGTTACGCTGCGGGTCGTGCAGGTAATGCGACCCCTCGAGCGAGAGGTTCGTGTTGCCCCACTTCTGGCGCTGCGACGTGGCGATCAACAACGAGTGATTGCCGCGGGTCTCCCGATCCTGATCGAAGACCGTGGTGCGGTTGTACTGGTAGTGATTCACCCCGAGTGTATAGAGCAGCGTAAGCTGGCGACGGGTCGCCTCGGTCCAGGGGAAGATGTTGTACTCGAGCGCCGGCGCGACGCGCAGCGAGGCTTTCTGGTTCAACACTTCGCTGAACCCGCCGGAGACTTTGAGTCCAGCCGTGAGATGTCCGGTGAGTGTCTTGCCGAAAAGCGCGTTCACGGACGAGGCCCGCTGCAGCACGATCACCGAGACGGTGTCGCGCAGTGCCGGGTTGTTGCTGTTGGCGACGAAGACTTTAAAGTCGCGTTCGTTGTAGCTGGCACTGCCGCCGAGGTTGATCTTCCACTGATCGGTGGTGCGCGCGGCGGAAATCGAGGTCGAGAGATTGGTTTGTTTGACGAGCTGCTCGCCGTTTGCCTGGAGGTTTCCGTCAATGCGGTACAGCCAGAAATTCCATTTGTCTTTGACGTTGCGCGGATTCACTTGCTGCGGCGCGGGTCCGCCGGTGAGCGACAGACGTAGGCGCGAGGCAATGGGCGTGCGCGCAATGAATGGCGCGAGGCCCAGCTGAAAGGTGCGCACCAGTTCGCGCCGGATGCGGTCATCCGCATCATTCGGCAGCGTATTGATCACGAGCGTGTCGATCTTGCCAGCGTAGTTTTTCTGGCCGAGGAAGTTGACGGTGATCTCGCGACCGCCGTTGCCGGCGTTCAGCGTGGTGAGGAGAAGGTGCACATCGCTGTCGAAGCGATCGCGCACCCAGTTCACGAAGCCGAGTTCCTGCACGAAGAAGTCGCGATCGCACCCACGCACGTAGCCCTGGCAGTCGAGGTAGACGCGGAGCGCGGATTTGAGAATGGTGTCCTGGACCACGCTCGCGGCAGCACCTGAGGGGGCCGAGGCTGGCGCGCCACCGGGGCGACCGCCGCTGGCCTGTGCGAAGAGGGCCGTCGGAGTCGTGAGCGCGGCAAGCAGGACGAACGAACGAAATACAGAACGCATGCGGTAGTTTTGAGAGCAGAGTGGCGAGCAAATGAGCGGGGGGACATCGTGCGCTGATGTCCCCCCGTTTCAGGTTAGGAAATGCTGAATTTAGACCGATCGGTCCTATTCGCCATTCCGTAAACTGGAATTGTTGTGCGTGTAATCGTTTTAGGGTTGAATCGAGCTGGCCCCGTCGCCGGTGCCGCTGGCGGAGGCGGCCGTAACGGCGCTGAAGGCGACGGAGAGGATGGCGAACACGGCCGCCCCAAAGGTGAGGCTGCGCTTCCGGGAGAAGGTCCGCGCACTGATGTCCTGAACCAGCGGCCGGGCGATCGCGACGGTGACGCCGGTGGAGGTGAACCGTTCGCGCGAGGTGGTGGTGGTCTGCGCGACGGTCATGACCACCGAGTCGGCGGTGGCGCGGAGAATAATGCCGTCGATTTCACGGACATTCGGCCCCAATGGCCCTGCCATAGCCGCGGTGCCGGCGTCGGTCAGCACCACTCGGCCGTCTCCGGTGACCGGCACAGCTCGGCCGGCCACGGGGATGTAGGTGTAGCACCCCATCAACGACCACGCCGTGAGCGCGAGGACGGGGGCCGCAGTGAAACGACCGGCCACGGAATTCCGTGGCCGGTCGTTCTGTCCTGCAAGGTGCGTGGAGCGGACTACTGGCATGCCGCCGGACGATCCTGCGCCGGCTGCGGGGCCAGCGGGTTCTGCTGCCGCTCGTTGTACGAGATCGGGAAGAAGCAGGGCCTGAGGCCGCGGGTGGCGACCCAGCGATCGGCCCGCTCCTTGAAGCGGTAGTGATCGTGGAGACGACGCCCCTGCAGGAAGAGCGACACGGCGCGGGAATGCGACAGCATCGCCTGCGCGGCCGGCGAACCGGCCCACACCGGGAGACCGTCGACGGCACGCACGGCATTGATGCGCGTGGTGAATTCGGCGGTGTTTCCGGCGGCGAGCCCGGCTTCGGCGAGGATGAGCAGCATTTCCTTGGCCGACGTGGCGGTCCAGCCCACGTTGGTGGTGGAGGACAAGCGGCAGCACTCGTCGATGTTCTTGGCCGTGGCCGGATCGACCAGGCCGGTGACGGGATCGACCAGCTTGATGCCGGCGATGCCGTCGAGCGGGCGCGTGCCAGCGGTGGTGACGTTGACATAGCGGGAGCCAGCGCGGATTTCGAGACGGGAATTCATCTCGCCACCGGTGGAGAACCAGCCGCCGTTGTTTTGCGCGACGACGTCGAAGCGATAGCGGAAGCTGTTGGCTCCCATCGCCGTGAGTGCCGCGGCGGCATCGGCGTTGGCGCCCGCATCATTGATGAGCGGGTTGGCCGGGAACGCCCGCGGCGCGCGCAGCGAGCCCCAGACAGCCCGGGACCACTTGGCGCGCGCGCGCATGCCCAGCATGCGGGCCTGGAGCGGCGTGTTGTTGAGCGCCTGGGCGATGGTGAGGCCCTTGCCGAAGTACGTCGTGGCGGAGTCGAACATGACGCGCATGTTCGCCTCGCCGATCGGTGCGCCGTTGGCGGTGCGATCGGACGTGATGACGAAGTCCTCGTAGCTCTCGCCGATCATCGTGTAGATGGTGCCGGCGAGGAAGTACGCCTGGGCGAGGTCGGCGCGGTTGCGCAGGGAGCCGGCCTTGTCGTAGCCCTCGAGCTTGGGCAGGACGTAATTGGCCATCCAGCGCGCTTGGCTGACGTACGGATACATGCCGTCGGTGTACTCGTTGAGCGGGTCACCGATGTCGCCGACGTCGAGCAGGTTCCAATACTCGCGCGAGCCCACCCAGGTGAGCTCATCGGAGGCAGCCCCGACGGCGCCGGAGATCTGGTTGCCGGCGGCGTTGACGGAGCCGTAAAGGCCGGTCACGAGCGAGCCGGCGGCGGCGGAGGCCGTCGCGATGGCGTCTTCGGTGACGGCGTTGGGATTCTTGACTTCGGTGGAGAAGATCTGGCAGGAGGCGAGGGTGATCGCTCCGACGGCCAACGCGGCGCCGCTGAGGCGACGACGCAGGCGTGCCGAATCCCCGATCGAAATACCGTGCTTCATAAACATGGGGTTCCGGATCAGAAGTTGAGATTGAGCGCGAGAGAGAAACGGCGCGGGATCGGAAGGCCGAATCCGTCGGTGGCGTTCTGGAAGTTGTCGGCGAGCGTGCCCACCGAGCCGCGTCCGTTTTCATTCGATTCCGGGTCCTGACCCGGGTAACGCGTCCAGAGGAAGATGTTCCGGCCGGCGAGCGTCAGGCTGGCATCGCGGAAGCCGATCTTCTTGGCCTTGTCGGCGCCGAGGTTGTACGTCACGGCGAGTTCGCGCCAGCGCAGGAAATCACCGTTCTGGGCCTGATTGAGCCCCGGCTCGAGCAGGCGGCGATAGGTGGTGATGTACTCAGTCGCGGCCGCGACGCGCTGTTCCGGCGTGCTGGCCGGGTTCTGCATGACCGCTTGGATATCGGAGAATTCCTTGCGGTTTGAACCGATCGACGGGTGCTGCGAGGCGCGGAAGCCGTCGGTGAGGTTGGACACGAAGTATCCCGTGCGGTATTCGAGGGTGGACTGGATCTTCACCCGCTCGCTGATCGTGAGCGTGCCGCCGAACGCACCGGTCCACACCGGGATCGAGGCGCCGACGCGCTGTTCGAACAGGATGCCGCTGCCGTCGTAGTCGGCGAGGAACGGCTGGAGCGTGCTCTGCACCGACGACTGCTGGATATCACGCGGCTGCGCGAAGTAGGCGAGCAGTTCGGCCTTGGTGGCCGGCGTGCCGCGCCCATTGAAGTTGATCGGGAGCTGGTCGGCGGTGTAGCAGGCGATCGCCTTGCCGGCCGAGTTCGTTGCCGGCCCGTTCCCACAGGCCGGGGCGATGCGCGGCTCGTAGATCGAGCCCAGCGGAGCGCCTTCCTTCAGGTAAATGCGGTAGCGGGCATAGCCACCCGAGATGCGGATGGGCGGGGCGCCACCGAGGCTGGTGAGGGTTTGCTTGAGGTAGGCCGCGTTGGCGAAGACTTCGAGCTTGGTGTTGCCACGCTGGATGGCGGAGCTGCGCACGCCGAGTTCGAGGCCGCTCGCGTTGATCGTGCCGATGTTGGTGAGCTGCGCGCTGCGGAAGCCGCCCGACGTGGGGAAGAGGCGGGGCACGAGCGCGTCATTCACGTTGCGCTTCCACGCGGTGAAGTCGACGGCGATCTTGTTGTTGAACAGGCCGGCTTCGAAGCCACCCTCGAGTTCGGTGGAGATTTCCGGGCGGAGATCGGCGTTGCCGAGCTGCGACGGGAGGAGGCCGGCGCCCAGCGACGTAACCAGAGGCGCGAACGTGGTGAACTGATCGAAGGCACCGGGCTGACGGCCGGACTGGCCGATCGCGGCCCGCACGCGGAAGGTGGAGAGCAGCGTGGACGACCAGCCGGTGAGATCCGACGGGACCATGGACAGCGAGGCCTTCGGGTAAAAGACGCCGCCGGCGTTCTTGCCGAACGCGCTGGAGAAGTCGTAGCGGCCGCCGACGGTGCCGAACACCCAGTCGCGCCATCCGATCTGCGTCTGACCGAAGTAGCCACCGTTGACGGTGGTGAGGAACGACTCACCGGCCGTGATGTTCTGGCCGCCCGCGCCGACGACTTCGATGCCGGGGCCCGGGAAGAAGGCCGACGAGCCGGAGTTGGTATTGGTGCGGTTGTTGAAGACCTGCAGGCCGGCCACGCTGGAGGTGGTGAAGGCACCGAAATCGCGATTGTAGGCGACCTTGCTATCGAGCGTGAGCACGCGCGTGCCGCCCGAGTACACCTGACGCGATCCGTCGGGGTTGTTCGAGGTGAAGAGGTCGACGTTGTAGCCGAAGGGCGACAGGCCGAAGTCGTTCTGCGACGCGTAGTCGAAGCCGAGGGTGCTGCTGAACGTCAGGCGCTCGGTGGCGGTGTAGGCGCCATCGACGGTCCCGACGTAGCGCTGCACGCCCGTCTTGTTTTGCTGCTGCATCGCTTCACGCACCGTCATGAACGCCTGATTACCGAAGGCGTTGCCCGAGCCGGAGCATTTTCCAGGCGAGACGTAGGTGGAGAGGTTGCAGTTGGCGAGCTCGGGGCGCGCCATGTAGCTGAGGGAGTTGACGCCGTAGATGTTGTTGTTGTTCTCGGGCGACTCACCCTGCGTGTTGTAGTACGAGTTGTTGAAGCGCAGGCGGAGGTTCTTGGTGGGGACGATCGACAGGTTGGCCGTGGACTGAATGCGGCGGATGGCATCGCGCGCGGGGCCGTAATCAGAACCGCCGAAGGGGCCGTTTTCGAAGTAGTAGCGGCCGCTGGCGAAGTAGGTGACGGCTTGGCCGCCGCCCTGCACGGAGGTGGAGAACGTGTTGCCGCGTCCCGTCTCGGTGAAGTACTTGGTGAACACCGGCACTTCGAACACCTGGAACGCCTTGAGCCCCGGGATGTTCCAGTACGTGGCGAGCGAGTCGGCGCGCGCCTGCGTGCGGGCGTAGCCGGAGTTCGGGGCCACCCGGTCGCCGAAGCTGACGGCGTCCTGCTGCAACTGCATCGTCCAGCGCGGGGCGCCCGACGATCCGGTCTTGGTGAAGAACTGGATCACGCCGTTGGAGGCTTCCGTGCCGTACAGCGTGGCCGCGGCCGCACCCTTCAGGATTTCCACGCGCTCGATGGTGCTGGGGTCGATGTCGTCGATACGGGACGGCGATCCGCCGCCGCCGTTGCCGATGCCGTAGCCGCCGCCCGAGTTGATGCGCACGCCGTCGACGAAGATGATCGGTTCGTTGGACTGCGAGAGCGACGCGTTGCCGCGGATGCGGATCTTGGCGCCTTCGCCCGAGAGTCCACCCGACACGAGGCCGGTCACGCCCGGCTCGCGGGCGGTGAGGAGATTCGAGATATCGTTGATCGGCGCGTTGGCCGGCGGCGTAATGACGGCCACCGTGTTGCCGAGTCGCTTCACTTCGGTTTTCTGACCGCTACCCGTGACGACGACCTGATTGAGCTGGATGGCCGAGACCGTCACCGAGAAGTCCGCCTTGACCGTCTGGCCGGGGGCGACGGTAACGGTGCGGGTCTCGCGGGTGTACCCGATGGCGCGCACGCGGATGACGACCTGGGAGGAGCCGCCGGTGACGGTGATGCCCGTGATCCGGTAGTTACCCTGCGCATTGGTCATGCCGCCGAGGGTCGTACCGTCGATGCTGACCTGCACGTTTTCGAGGGGCCGACTGTTCGCAGCGTCGGTGATGCGACCTTCGGCGATCGCGGTGGCGCCTTGGGCCGATACTCGGGCCAGTGGCACGGCGAGTGCCATCATCGCGACTGCGATGACCTGTTGGCACCGTGCGAAAAAAGCTCGGGGCATTACTTGCCTCTTGGGGGGGTGGGTGAAACGACTCCTCGCCAAAAGGCTCAGAGTGACGGAACCGAGTCGAATATGTGACGAAGTGCGAAAAGGGGCAACGGTTGATCCCACGCGTCGTCCCATTTTAACACGACTGGTCGCACATGGCGTGTCGCGCACCACGCGCGCAGCGCGACCGCTGGCGACTACCGCGGCGTGCGCGCCTCGCGCAACGCGTCCGACAGCTGGCGCGCGTCCACGTTGGTCGTATCGATGGCCAACGATCGCGCGACGGCGCGCGCGGCGCCGGTGAGGTCTCCCGCCTTGAGGAGCGCGAGCGCGAGTTGGAAGTGGCCTGTGGCGAGCCCGGCGTCACGGGCGAGTGCCTGTTCCAGAAACGGACGCGCGCGGGCGGCTTGGTCGCTGCGAAGGTAGTGCGTGCCGAGATTGAGATAGGCGAGCGCGGCCGTCGGATCGGCCGTGATGGCGCGGCGGTACGCGGCCACGGCGCCGGTGGTATCGCCCTGCTGGTCGAGGGCGTTCCCCAAATTGACCTCGGCCAAAAACGGTCGCGGGTCATGTTGCAGCGACTGCCGATACGCCGCGACCGCGCCGGCGAGGTCTCCCTGCGCCGCGCGGGCGAGGCCGAGATTGAGGAGCAGCAGCGGCTCGGCAGGTGCCACCTCGAGCGCGGCCACGTATGCCTCGATGGCCCGCTGGGGCTGGCCCGCGGCCCGCGCGGCGTCTCCAATGCCGCCAAGAACGACCGCCCAGCGTCGCCGGAGGGCGGATCGGTCGTCTCCGCGCACGGGTACCAGGCGCTCACGGAGAAATCGACGCACGGTGGGCGCGTTGCCGCGGGCGAGATGCAGGCTGGCGAGGGCGAGGGCCTGCACATCACGGTCCGGCGCGTCGGCCAATGCGCGCAGCGGCGCGTCGAGGGATGCGGAGCCGCTGCGCTGGTCCGAGCGAGCGAACCGTTCGATCCACTCGGCGAGTCCGGCCACCTGTGCCATGGCGTTGCGCGAGGTGGGGTGCAACAGCAACGGCGTCGCGGTTTCGATAGACGTGGCCGAACGCGCGGCGAGCACGCCGGCGACGGCCGCTTCGTGCGGCTTGAGGGTGCCCCACCAGCGCGTGACCTGCGCATCGAGCGCGGCGACGCTCAGGTTCTGGTGGCACCCTTGGCAAGCGCCAACCAGCCCGAGCGACGCGTCGAGGCCGGGTCGGGGGATCGCGATGGAATGGTCGGAGCGCTGGTAGCGAATCGCGCGGCCGAGCTCGTGCTGTTGCTCGTACGGCATATGGCAGGAGACACACTGACTCCCCGTGGATGCCGCGGGGTGCTTGGTGTGGGCGGGCACGTCGCTGGCCTTGCTGCCGTGGCAGCTGGTGCACTTGCGGTCGTCGAAGCGACCAGGAATGGGCTGTCCGTCAGCCGTCCGATACCCTTGGCTGTGGGGATCATGACAGGACGCGCAGGTCATGCCGCCGTTGCGATAGCAGTCGCTGGCGTAGTGCCCTTCTTGATACGCGAAGGTGCGGGTGCGTCCATCGGGGGTGAACGGTTTGTCGCCCAGTTGCGACAGGTACGTGGTGTAGTAGGCCTCGAGCGATCCCCCGGGCACGTACCCCGGGGCGAGGCGCGTCTTGAGGGCGTGACAGCCCATGCAGGTGGCGAGCGAGCGGTCCTTATTGAGCGTGCCGAGCGCCGCCAATCCAATGTCTGCGCTCACGCTTCCGGCGCGCATTCGCCGCACATGCGTGGCGGCGGGGCCGTGGCACGACTCGCAGTCGACGGCCAGCGATCGGATGTCGGTACGCCAGCGGCGTGCCGCGCTGTCGAACGCGACCGTGATACCACTGCCGTGGCACGATTGGCAGTTGCTGAAGCGCGCGTCGTCGCCGAGGACGCGCGACGGGGGCCAGTCGCCGCAATCGGCCAGCCGCATTTCGCGGGTGATGGGTTGCCACCCTCGCTCGGTTCGCGTGCCCGTGTGGCAAAACCAGACACCGTTGCTGCGGCTCCAATCGAACGGGAGGAACCGCTTCGTGCCGTCGGGCCATGCGGTCACGAAGCCTTGCGTGCCGCCGCCGTTCATATGGCCGCCCCCGATCACCCCGTCCACCGAGAAGGTCGTGTCGGGTTCTCCCTCGCGCTGCACGAGGAAGCTGAACCGGCCGTTCGCCTGCCGGGGAATGACCACGGCGTCGCGAAAGCGGATGGGCACGCCGTTAAATGGCGCGATAATGCGCACGTCGTTGGTGGCACTGCCGGGCACACCACCGGCCGTGCCGTGCGTGGAGCGCTTCCATGTTGCGTACTCGGCCGCATGGCACGACTGGCAGCTCTCGGCCCCAGCGAAGTCAGCGGCGGCGGGGGGCGCGGGGGGTACGGCGAGCGCGACCGTGGTGAGCGCACTCGCACTCGCGGCGTTAGTGGTGCGCTCGGCCGCCTCACCCGTGCAGCCGGCGAGCACGGCGAGTAACAGGGCGCTCAACGCGCCATGCCGTGAGGAGCGGCGCAGGGCGCGCATTATCGTGTGCCGTCCCGCGACCACGCGGGGCCGACGCATCGACAGAGGGATCGGATGTGCGCGACGAGTGCCCGGATCTGGGTTGGCGACAACGAGCCGCCAAACGCCGGCATGCGCGCGCTGCGGTTCATGATGGCGCCGCCGCCGTCGATGGTGTCGTACAGGGTATCGTCGGGGCGTTGGCTCATCGTGGCGGCATCGGCGTGTCGCGCCGGGGGCACGGGGAGCGCCTTCGCATTCGGGCCGTCGCCTCGACCGGTGATGCCGTGGCATCCGGCGCACCACGTGCGATAGAGAGCGGCGGCGTTGGCGTCGGCGGGCGCGGGTGTGGCGGCGGCTGGCTCGCGGACCGCGACGTTTTGCATCGCGACATCGCCGCCGAGGAATCGGGTAATCAGACGTCGGTCGGAGTCTGGCATGCGTGTTCGCGGCATGGCGGCTCCCGGCCGGGCCTGCTGCGGATTCCGAATGATGGCGGCGATATAGGCGGCGTCGCGCCGGGTGCGGACATCGTGCAACGCGGGCGCCAATTGCCCGCCCTCCTCCCCGAGGCGATGGCACCCGAGGCATCCATACTTCTCCCGCAATAACGTGGTCGCCTTGGCGATGGCGAACGGGGAGAGTGGCTGGGCGTGCGCATCGGTGATGGGGAGGCCCACCAGTACCACGACGAAAGCGAACGTCCAGCGCATCACTGTCGTGCGGGAGCGCTGCGGGCGCCGGTCCAGATGACGACCGAGCCGCAGCCGTTGCGCGTCTGGAATTGCAGGGGCACGCTGGCGGTCCGCGCATAAACCTCGACGGCGCGCACGTCGCGCGCATTCACGATGGCATCGAGATCGCCGTCTTCGTTGGGAATGAGCAGGCCGTTGAGAAAGACGGCCGGCGGGCAGTCGCCGGTCATGCCGGTACCGCGGAGCAACACCCGATCGCGACCGAATTGGCCAGGCATCGTGACGACGCCGGGCGTGCTTCTAAACACGTCAGCGACGTTGTTGGGGGCGCGCGCGGTAATCTGCGCTTCGTCGAGGAAGTGCCCGAACCCCAGCTTGCGGCGCCGTTCGAACTCCGCGAGCGGGACCGCCATGCGATCGGCGCGCACTCGCATGGTATCGACGGCCGGCGGGAGGGCGGCCAGCATCAGCTCGGCCTCCGCTGAAGCGCTGCCCTCGAGATCGACCACGGTCCGGAGTGGCTGGTAGCCAAGGGCGCGGGTCTCGAGCGTATAGCTGCCTTCGGGGAGCGTCGCGAGCGTCACCTGTCCGGAGTTGCCCGAGGTGGCTTCGCGGGCCGTCCCGAGCACGACGACGCGTGCTCCAGCGACCGGATTCCCCGCGGCATTGCGCACGGTGCCGCGGAATCGCGCTGTTCCACTCAGGGCTTCGCCGCGCGACGCGGTGTCGCTTCGCGTGCGGATGGCAGGGCCAACCAGAAGATCGCGACGCATGAGTCCGTTGTTCGGGACAGTGAGCTCCACGAACCCGCTGCTGTCCGTGACCGTAAACGCGCGCACGCTGATGACCCGGCCGGCCGGCACGCCACAGACGCTGAACAACCCATCGCCGTCGGTCGTGCCGAACTGTGAGGGCGTGCGTCGTTCGAGGCCGCGCTCGCTGGCGACGGTTTGGGTGTACTGCGCACGGACGCGCGCGGCCGTGGTGAGCGGCGCTCCACCGGCGACGCGGACGCGTCCGACGAATAGCCCCTGCGGTCGTCCCGGCTGCGTCGGACCACAACGCGCGGCGATGAGCATGGCGGGCGACGGCGTGCTCAATGCGACGGCGATGGGGTCGGGCGAGGCGATCTCGACGCGAGCCATCGACCCGTCGATGCCCAGACTGTCGAGCAGCGGATGCAGAAAGCCGATGAGGTAGACCCCGACCGTCACCGAGTCGAAGCGGAAGAGTCCGCGACTATCGGCGGTGGCCGACCGAATGCGCGCCGGCTGCTCGGTGGTGACGAGTTGCACCGTGGCGCTGGGGAGTGGCCGCATGGCGAGGCTGTCAAACACCTCGCCCGTGACGCGGGCGGTAGGCAGCGGCTGCGCCCGTACCGCCGCCGCGGAGGCGAGGGAACCGACGGTGAACGCAAAGAGTCCGAGACAGCGATGGCAGTACGACATACGGGCGACAATACTGTCCCGGTGGAGATGAGGGTAGGGGCGAATCGCACGGGCACCCGCGTCGACCCTTGCCAACCGGCCACGCAGACACGAGCGTGCGCCCATGTGCACTCCTGCGTTTTTGGCGCCGGATACGGTCGGCGGCCAGAACACGGCGGTTGCGGTTGCGGTTGCGGTTAAAACTTTCTGTGTTCTTGGTTCGGTCATCCTCTCTGGCATACGTCTCATGACACGTCTGACGACGGTAACTCTGGCCGCGGCGATGCTCGCGGTCGCACTTCCTTCAGTCGTGCAAGGGCAGGCAACCCAGCCATACGCCGTGCCGGAAGCGGCGGCCCTGCTTCCATGGTCGCAGCAGATCGCGATTCGCGAAGACTGGCTCACCAAGCGACATGCGCTGCTGTTGCCGATGATGCGGCGCCATAAGGTCGGCATGTGGATCGTGGTGAACGAGGAATTCCACGACGACCCGCTGTCGCAGTATGTCGCTCCGCCGCGCCCGTACACGGGCAATCGCGACCTCTTCGTGTTCATCGACGGCGGTGAGCAGGGGCTTAAAAAGTTCGCGATCACGGGGTACACCGAAGAGAATCTGGCGCGCTTCTTCGACGCGCCGTTCACCGAGCCGCGCCCGCCCGCCACGACGCTGCGTGATCTCTATCAGCAGTACAAGCCGGCCACGGTCGGTCTCGGCATTCGCGGCCGGCGCGGGCAGACGCGTTCCCTCGGCTACGACGCGTATCGATTTCTTGCCGAAACGCTTGGCGAGGATGCGGAGAAGACGTTTGTGAGTGCGAGCGATCTGATCGAAGAGTATCTCGACACGCGATTGCCGGAGGAGACGGAGCACTATCGCACGGCGGTATCGGTCACCGAGGCGATTGTGAAGCGGGCGTTGTCGAATGCGGTGATCACGCCGAATCGCACGACCGTGGGCGATGTGCGTCGCGCGCTATTCGACATGCTGGGAGCGGCGGGTGTGCGCACCTGGTTCCAGCCCGATCTCCGCGTGCAGCGCACGGGCGAGGACATTGCGACGTCACGCGGATTTTTGGCAGTGGCGCCGGAGAGCACGGTGATTCGCCATGGCGACGTCGTGCACGTGGACTTCGGCATCAGCTACATGGGCTTCGACACCGACTGGCAGAAAATGGCGTACGTGCTCAAGCCTGGCGAGCGCGATGTGCCGGACAGTTTCAAGCGGGCCATGGCGAACACCAACACGCTGCAGGATGCCGTCATGCTGCGTCATGCTCGGCCGGGTGTGACCGGCGGGTCGGTCTTCACGAACACGATGGTCGAAATGAAACAGCGCGGCATCGAAGCCATGGTGTACTCGCATCCCATCGGCACGCAGGGGCACGGGCTCGGGGCGTCGATCGACTTCCGCAGTCCGTTACGGAGCGATACGACGGCGCAGAACTCGCGACTGCGGTTGGGCTCGTACATCTCCATCGAAATGAACACGGCCACGCCGATTCCCGAGTGGAACGGCAAGAAGCTGTTCGTGATGATGGAGGACGACGCGTTCTTGACCGAGCAGGGCTTTCGCTTCTTCCGGCCGCGTCAGGAGTCGTACTACCTGATCAAGGCGTCGGGCAGCGCGATGTAGCACGATGTCGCGCGGCCCGACGTGACGGTGCTCAGTAGGCGTATCCGAAGATGATGTTCATCTCGTCACTGGAGAGCAGGCCGAAGCCGATGGCGCGGTCCGTGACGTTGTTCCAGGTAACCACCGATACGAGCGCATCGCCGGGCTGCAGCACGATCGGCGTGTCGAAATTGGTGAAGCCGGGGTGCTCCCAGTCGGTGTTGACATACACCGACGTCTCGGTGCCGTCGGCCCGTCTCACGCGAATCTCGTAGCGCTCGCCCATCGAGTGCATATGCGAGGTGAGGCTCAGCACCGTGGTGCGCACCGATATGGGAAACACGGTGCGCACGGTGGTGCGCTGTTTCGGCGGCAGTGAAAAGCTGGTGTTGGCGAGATTGAGCGTGCGGGCTACGGTCTGCACCTGTGAGCGGTCTGCCGTGTACAAATTGGCGAACGCCTCACCGGCCAGATCGATCGGCGCGCGATTCACGTAGTGCACGTTGAGATCGAGCGACGTATTGGCCGGCAAGCGCAGCGCCACGCCGGGGGGGAACCGGTAGTCGAAGTCTTGCGTCATCGCGCCCGCGAAGAACACGTGACACGCCATCGGTAGCGTGTTGACGATGTTGACCGTCCCATTGGCATTGCGGATGTCGCGTACCACGTTGGCCGTCGGGCGCATATTGCAGGGAAAGGCGGTGCGGCTCTCGTCGAAGGTGTAGAGCAGGAGATGATGACTGCCCGGACGCATGCGTGACTGAATGCGGGTGACGTACAGATCGCTGGCATTGCCGAGGCGGCGGTACACGAACAGCTCGCGCTCGGCACCGGGGGACACGGCGAAGCTGTCGACCTTGAGCTGCAACCCTGCCGCGGTCGGGGCACCGAGCGGCGTGAAGCTCGCGGACTGCAGGCGCACGTCGGCGAGCACCGCGGTGTCGACCACGTGTCCGCTGCGGGGTGCTCCGGCTTCGATCCACCGACGTACGTACTCGAGCTGGCCAGCGGTGACACCTTTGGTGGTCCCCATCGGCATGAGCTGACCATAGTCGCGGCTATGGTGGCCGGGAATCCACGAGAGCTTGTGATACAGCAGCGAACTGTCGGCCCGAAACGGCTTCACGCGGGTGACGCCGTCGGCCCGCGCGATCTGTTGAACTGAGCCGACACCAACGAGCTGGAGATACGCGGAATCGCTGGTGAGCACGAGCTGCGACTGCCGGGCGTTCGCATCGCCGGCGCGATGACAGGAGACGCACGACCGATCGAGAATATCGCGCTGAATGCGCGCGAACGTGCCGTCGGCGGGAGCGCTGCTGGGGGGGCCATCAGTGGCCGCATCGCCTCCACACGCGCTGACGCCGCCGAGCAGTATCGACAGCGCGATGCGACGGAACGGTACGAGCAGCTGACCAAATCTTCCGGATTGCATCGGTCTCTGTAAGTCGAAGGGCGCGCGAACGGGTACGCCAGGCAAGGTAGGTGAAAGTGAGACTGCTAGCCAGCGCACCGCGGCCGAGGCCGCGGCGAGCGATCGCGTGCCGGGCTGATTCATTCCGGCTGGATCTTCGCGCGCCGCTTCATGAGTGCCTCGATTTCGTCCATCTCGCGCGGCACCAGAGAGATGCGCTCGAGTCCCTTGCCGGTGATGATGTAATCGTCTTCGATGCGCACGCCGGTGTTCTGATACTTGAGGACCGCAGTGCGCACCTTCGCAATGAACGCGCGGTTCTTCGGCGTATCGGGCAGTACGTCGAGCGCCTTCGTACTTACGTAGATGCCGGGCTCGATCGTGAACGCATCGCCGACGGCAAACTTGGCATCGGGCCCGTTTTCCTGCATCGGGTCGTGTACGGCGAGTCCGATGCCGTGCGTGATGCCGTGAATCATCCACAGGTTGGATTGACGACACTGCGCCGGGCTCATGGCGCAGTTCACGTTCCACGGTGGATCGAAGGAGGCGTCCACGCTTTCCACCAGCCCGAGGGCGGCCAGGCCGCGCGCACGCAGCGCCACGGACGAATCGGTCGCGGCCCGTACACTCATGCCCGGCTTGGAGAATCGCTCAGCGATATCCTGCGCATCGCGCACCAACTGGTAGAGCTGACGTTGCTGGGCGGTGTAGGTGCCGCTAACGGGAATGGTGCGGGTGATGTCCGCCGCGTAGCCGCGATATTCGGCCGCGGCGTCCATGACGACGAGGTCGCCGGGCTTGGCCGGATCACTGGCCTTCATGTAGTGGAGTGTGGTGCCGTTGATTCCGGCGCCGACAATCGATCCGTAGGCCGGGCGTTCGGCACCCCGTCGGGTGAATTCGTATTCGAGCGTCGCGCGCAGCTCATACTCCTGCGTCGGATTCGCCGTGAGCATGGCGGCGCGATGTCCTTCGGCACTGATCTCGGCCGCCTGCCGAATCAGCGCCATCTCGGCGTCAGACTTCTTGGCGCGCACCTGCAGCACGAGCGGCATGCCATTGCGAACCGCCAGCGAGGGAAAGCGCTTGGCGAGTCCCTTCAGGGCTTCCTGACCGCGCGTGAGGGTGTCGTTGCGCGCAAAATCCATTGTTTCCACGTCGGGCACGTGGTAGAACGGCAGGCCGGTGGCGGCGAGCGAATCGAGGTACGCCGGGAGTGCCGACGCAGAGCGGCCCGGCATGCCGTACTTCGCCACGCTGGTCGCTGAGTCCGCGCGCACGCCGTAGTAGAAGGCCGTGCGGGCGTCGAGCGGCGTGAGAAAGAGCGTGCTCTGTGGGCGCTTGTTGCGCACCACCATGACCACCGCGGCGTCGGGTTCGTTGAGCTCGGTGAGATAGCGGAAGGCGGGCAGCTGATAGAACGTGCTGAAGTCGTGCACCAGCGCGCGTCCGCCGAAGGCGATCACGACGCCGCTATCGATGCGGGCCGCAATGGCCTCGCGTCGGGCCGCGGTCTCTTTCGGGGTAATCGCGGCGTGTGGCTGCGCGAGCAGGGTGACCGGCGTCATCGCGACGAGCGCGGCGGCCAACTGGGAAAGGGGAGTACGCATGGGTTGAAGAGGGCGGACAGGGTGCCGGTCGTCAAGGCGCACAACATGTTCTCCGCATTCTGCCGGCTCTGGCCGACGCCTATATTTTCGTGACTCGGTGGAGCGCGGCGGGTCGTCGCGGCCTTTGACGGTGGGTCCGTTGCAGGCATCGGGTACGACATTCCGCGCCTGAGGCGCATCGAGGAGCAAAAATGCAAACGAGATCGTTGTGGCGCGCGGGTGCGGTCGGCATGGTGGGCATCCTGTTGGCGACGGGAATGTTCGCCCCCCGCGTGCTTGCCGCGCAGCCGTCGCTGGTGGTGCTGGTCCGGCATGGTGAGAAAGCGACGGAGGGCGGCAGTGATCCGTCGCTGAGCGAGGCCGGCAAGGCGCGCGCGCAGGCGCTGGCCGACGCGATGGCGATGACCACGCCGAACGCGATCATCGTGTCGTCACTCAAGCGGACCGCGGAAACGGCGGCCGTGGTGTTTTCGAAGACCGGGGTGGTGCCAACGGTAATCGCCATCGGTGGCGCGACGCACGTCGCCGACGTGGCGGCGGCGGTGCGTAAGGCGACGGGCGTGGTGTTGGTGGTGGGGCACAGCAACACGGTGCCGGCGATCGTGACGGCGCTTGGCGGGCCGAAGCTGCCGGACATCTGCGATGCGAGTTATGCGACGATGTTCGTGCTCACGCCGGGCGTTGCGGGGAAAGCGGCGCAGGTGGTGCTAACGCACTACGGGACCGCGGATGCCAAGGGCGGATGCTGATAGGGACCACGGTAGCGAACGGTGGATACCGCGGGGGAAGTTGTTTGGTGGCGAACGTGTGTGGGGCGGGGGGGAGCGGTGCTTCCGGATGGGGGGGGTGACGGGCGGATGACGGTGCGCGGCGACCGTTCCTTATGGGTCTACTGCATGGGGACGTGACGGTGGGGATTCTCCGGGTGTTTCGGGAGGTGCATGACGAACTGCGTCATGGGCACCCGGAGGTGATTTACCAGCGGGCGATGGTGATTGCCCTTGCCGACGCGGGGTTCACCGTGGCGCGTGAGGTGGATGTCGCGGTGAGGTTTCGTGGGAGGGTGATTGGGCGTGGGCGGCTGGACCTCGTGGTGAACGACCTTGTCGTACTCGAGTGCAAGGTGGCCCGCGCGGTCGAGCAGGATGCGGTGGGGCAACTCCTCGGCTACCTGAAGGCGACGAAATACGAGGTCGGCCTCGTCCTCACCTTCGGTCGTCGCCCCGACCAAAAGCGTGTAGTCTTCACCAAGACTCCGTAGCCGGAAGCACCGCTTCCGCCCGCCCCCCACACGTTCGCCCCCAAATTGCTTCCCTCATCGCATCCACCATTGCCAACCGTGGTCCCGGCCGTTGTCGGTATCCTCACCATCTCCGACCGCGCCTCGTCGGGGGTGTACGAAGACAAGTCCGGCCCGGCGATCGCGTCGGTGTTCACGCGCTGGATCGCGTCGCCGTGGCGGGCCGAGTACCGGCTGGTGCCCGACGAGCAGCCGCTGATCGAGGCGGCGCTTCGTGAACTAGCTGACGACCTGCACTGCGCCTTGATCGTGACCACCGGGGGCACCGGGCCGTCGCCGCGCGATGTCACGCCGGAGGCGACGGTGGCGGTGTGTGACCGGCTGTTGCCGGGGTTTGGGGAGCAGATGCGGGCGATCTCGGTGCGAACGGTCCCCACGGCGATCCTGTCGCGTCAGGTGGCGGGCACCCGCGGGAATTCCCTGATTATCAATCTCCCAGGAAAGCCGGCGGCGATCGAAGAATGCCTCGGCGCGGTGTGGGCGGCGGTCCCATATTGCATGGATCTTATCGGAGGGCCGCGGCTGCTGTTCAGCGCCGAGGCTCCCGCTCCGTTCCGCCCCACCAGCGCGTAAGCGCGAGCCCGTGCCATGAGCCTGTCTCCCGAGCTGCTGAAGATTCTCGTCTGCCCCAACTGCAAGGCGTCGCTGGAGCACTATGCGGGCCCGCTCGAGGTGCTCGTGTGCCGCGCATGCCGCCTGGTGTATGCGGTGCAGGACGGTATTCCGGTCATGCTGATCGACGACGCGCAGCCGCTGGACGACGCGACGTACCCGCCGACCGCGTGAGTACCGCGCCGAAACCCGAGTGGCACGACGGCACGCGAGTCGTGCGGGCCGGACTGCCGGACGCAACGCCGGGTACGCCGTACATGGCCGGGCCGGTATTTGCGGCGCCGTACCATGCGCCAGGTGATCCGGCCGCCTCGCCGTTCACCTACGGCCGCTTCTCCAATCCCACGTGGGTGGCGTACGAGCAGGCGCTCGAGGCGCTCGAGGGCGGGCCGTGTCTCCTGTTCCCAAGCGGGATGGCGGCGTCTGCCGCGGTGCTGGCCACGATGGTGCCGCCTGGTGGCAAACTCGTGATGCCGGCCGAGAGCTACTACACCACGCGCCTGATCGCGACACAGGACTTTCCGGGTGCGTGGTTTGCCGCGCAGGGCATCGCCGTGCAGATGGCGCCGACGGTAGGCAGCGGGCTGCGCGATGCGCTCGAGGGTGCTTCTGTGCTGTGGCTCGAGTCACCGACGAACCCCGCGCTCGACGTGTGCGATATCGCCGCGCTCGCGCAAGCCGCACATGCGGCAGGGGCGCTAGTGGTTGTGGACAACACGACGGCCACCCCGTTGCTGCAGCAGCCGCTCGCGCTCGGGGCCGACTTTGCCGTGGTGTCCGACACGAAAGCGATGACGGGACACGCCGACTTGGTGCTGGGGCACGTGGCGTGCCGTGACGCCGCGCACGCCGACACGATTCGCACGTGGCGTACGCGCATGGGCGTGATTGCCGGCCCGATGGAAGCGTGGCTCGCGCATCGTTCGTTGGCGACGCTCGACGTGCGTCTCACGCGGCAGTGCGACACCGCGATGCAGATCGCGCAGATGCTGGCGGTGCATCCGAAGGTGCATGGTGTGCGTTATCCCGGGCTGCCGCAGGATGCGTCGTTCGCGATCGCGTCTCGCCAAATGAAGCGGTTCGGCGGCGTAATCAGCTTCGCGCTCGAGGATGCGGCGGCGGTAACGCGCTTCTTCGCGGCGTCCACGCTGGTATACGAGGCGACGAGCTTCGGTGGGGTTCATACCAGCGCCGAACGTCGGGCGCGCTGGGGCGGTGATGCGGTGTCGGAAGGATTCGTGCGATTGAGCATCGGGCTCGAGGACGTGCGCGATCTGTTGATCGATTTCGAGCGCGCCCTCGGCGCGGTCTAGAGGAACAGGCATGACGAAGCGGATCGATCGACGCGATTTTGTCGCGTCGACACTGGCCACGGCAGCGGCTACGGCAGCCGCCGCCACCATCGGAACGGTGGCGACACTCGTGCCGATGCACACGGCGCAGGCGGCTGTTCCGGAACATGACGGTACGCAGCCCGACGCGTTCCCGTACGCTGAGCTCAGTGTGGCGGAGCTGCAGTCGCGGATGACGAAGGGCACGCTCACCTCGCGCACCCTCACGGCGGCCTATCTATCGCGCATTGCCGCGGTGGATCGCAGTGGCCCGACACTGAATTCAGTGATCGAAACGAATCCCGACGCGCTTGCGATTGCGGCCGAACGCGACGTTGAACGTCGCGCGGGCAAGGTGCGCGGTCCGCTCCACGGCATTCCGGTGCTGATCAAAGACAACATTGACAGCGCCGATCGTATGCAGACGACGGCCGGTTCATTGGCGTTGGTGGGCAAGCCGTCCCCGCGCGATGCGTTTATCGTGCAGCGACTGCGTGAAGCCGGTGCGGTGCTGCTAGGCAAGACGAATCTCAGCGAGTGGGCGAACTTCCGCTCCACCCGCTCCACGAGTGGATGGAGCGGACGCGGCGGACAAACGCGGCATCCGTTCGTGCTCGATCGCAATCCGTGCGGTTCGAGCTCGGGCACCGGTACCGCGATTTCGGCGAACCTGGCCGCCGTGGGCATCGGCACGGAAACCGACGGCTCGATCATTTGTCCGTCGTCGATTTGCGGACTGGTGGGGATCAAGCCAACGGTTGGGCTGTGGAGCCGCAGTGGCATCATCCCCATCTCGTCGTCGCAGGATACGGCAGGACCGATGGCGCGCTCAGTGTCTGATGCCGCAGCACTGCTGGGTGCACTCACGGGCGTGGACTCGCGTGACGGCGTCACGGCCGACAGTGCGGGGAAGAGTGTCGCCGACTACACCACATTTCTGAATGCGAAGTCGCTGCAAGGGGCGCGCATTGGTGTGGCCCGGAACATGGCGGGCTTTCATCCGATGACCGATGCCGCGTTCGAGCGCGCGATCGAATCACTGCGCAAGGCCGGGGCGGTGATCGTAGACCCGGCTAACGTGCCGACCGTCGGCAAGTACGATGAAGCGGAACTCGACGTGATGCTGTACGAGTTCAAGGCCGGTGTGAACGCGTATCTCGCCGAGCGCGGCAGCACGGTGTCGGTGCGTACCATGGATGACGTGATCGCGTTCAATCGCGCGAATGCCAGCGCGGAGATGCCGTACTTCGGGCAGGAGCAGATGGAACGCGCGCAGGCCATGGGTTCGCTCGACGACGCGAAGTATCGCGATGCGGTGACGACGTGCCGACGACTGGCGCGTGACGAAGGCCTTGATGCCATCATGGCGCAGCATTCGCTCGATGCGATCGTGGCGCCGTCCAACGGACCGTCGTGGCCGACCGACTTGATCAATGGCGATCGTTACAGCGGCGGCAACTCGAGTGTGGCCGCGGTGGCCGGTTATCCTAGCATCACGGTGCCAATGGGGTTTGCCGACGCGCTGCCCCTTGGGCTGTCGTTCATCGGTCGGGCGTGGAGCGAAGGACGGTTGATCGGACTTGCCTATGCCTTCGAACAGGCGACCAAGGCGCGGCGTGCGCCGCGTTTTCTGACGACGATGCCGATCGCTGCACCGAAGCGGGGCTCGTAAGTGGCCCCGGAAGCGCCGCGAAGCGCGAGCATGTCCCGCGCGATGGCTATCGGAAGTCTCGTCAGTGCGCTGGCTCTCAGCATTTGGGCATGGCAGTTCCTGAACCGAGCAACCGACTCCGGTTTGGAGCGGCTGTCGCGGATCGATGCCATGCGCGCGTTGTGCACGGCTGAGTGGGTAAAGGCGCGCACGGAGGTGGATTCGATGCGGGTAGACCGATTCGCACTGCCCGACACGATTGACCAGGGTTCGGAACAAGCGATCGACCGTTGTGGTGACCTGCGCGGCGAGAGCGTCCCGAATTCGTTGCCGAATGCGCGAGAGATGTCGGGCGATCCGATGCCGCGCGGATTGCGCTGAGGACGCGCACATGAGGCGTGTGTTGACGGGGCTGTTGGTGGTGGTGGTCCTCGCAGCGGTTGGATTCTTCACCGTCGGTGCGCGCATTGCCGACAGCCGGATGAACACCGTCGTCAGCACGACACTGCCGGCGGTCTCGCCGGTGGCGTCGGCGCTGCATCACCGATTGTTCGTGGCCGACTTGCACGCCGACCAGTTGCTGTGGGGACGCGATCCGCTGGAGCGTGCCACGCGCGGGCATGTGGACGTGCCGCGGCTGCAGGAAGGGCATGTGGCGCTGCAGGTGTTCTCGGTGGTTACCAAGACGCCGCGCGGCATGAACTACGATCACAACACCGGCGAGACGGACAACATCCTCTTGCTGGCGATTGCCCAGCGCTGGCCGCGCGCCACGTGGACGAGCCTGCGCGCGCGTGCGGTGTATCAGGCCGATCAGCTGCGTGACGCCGTGCTTCGCTCAGCCAATACGCTCACCCTGATCACCACGCGCGAAGAGATGGCGGCGTTTGTGGAGCGCCGGGCGGGCGATCCGGCACAGGTGTCGGCACTGCTGGCGATCGAGGGGCTGCATGCCCTCGACGGTAAACTGGAGAGCATGGACACGCTCTACGCCACCGGCTTTCGCATGATGGGCCTCACGCACTTCTTCGACAACGAAGTCGCGGCCAGCGCACACGGCGTGACGCACGCGGGGCTCACCCCTCTGGGCCGTCAGGTGGTGGCGCGCATGGAAGCGCTGGGCATCATCGTCGATCTCGCGCATGCGTCGGCGCAGACGGTGCAGGAGGTCCTCGCCATGGCGACCCGTCCGGTGGTGGTGTCGCACACCGGCGTGGCCGCGACGTGCCCAGGACCGCGCAATCTCACAGATGATCAGCTGCGCGCGATCTCAGCGAACGGTGGACTCGTGGGGATCGGTTACTGGGACGGCGCCGTCTGCGAGCCGACGGTGGCAAATATCGTGAAGGCGATTCAGCATGCGGTGCAGGTGGCCGGTGCCGCGCATGTGGCGCTGGGCTCCGACTTCGATGGCGCCACGCGCACCCCGTTCGACACCCGCGGCATGGCCGCCATCACCGACGGCCTGCTCAAAGCCGGCCTGGATCAGGATACCATCGCGCGTGTGATGGGTGGCAACACGCGGGACTTCCTGCTGCAGCAGCTGCCGTCGTCATCGCCCACGTTGCGGGCCGGTCGATAGCGTGGCGGCCCGGTGACGCGCGCAATGATCGCGAGTTTCTATTATCTCTCGCAGGCACGGAAAACGCTGCCAGTCGGTGCGTTGGTCATCGGCGGCATCATCGGGCTCAAGCTCACGTCGCCGACGTAGTATTGCGGGGCTGACACTTTTTATCGTGATGAGGTATTGACGTTCTATGATTCGATTTGCCGCCATTGTTCCCGTTCTGCGCGTCGTAGATGTCGAGCGCTGCATGACCTGGTATCGCGAGATCCTCGGTTTTTCCGTGGATCCTTCCCCCGACGTTGCCCCGTTCGATTTCTGCATTCTGCGTCGCGACGACGCGGAGCTGATGCTCCGGCGCGTGAAAGCGCCCATCGCGCGCACGCCGGCCGCCCACGATTGGGACGTGTACCTGCGTCTCGAGGGGAATGAGCTCACGGCGCTGCTCGATCACGCACGGCGTCGCAC
This sequence comes from Gemmatimonadota bacterium, assembly GCA_002737115.1. Taxonomy (GTDB): domain Bacteria; phylum Gemmatimonadota; class Gemmatimonadetes; order Gemmatimonadales; family Gemmatimonadaceae; genus Gemmatimonas. The sequence goes on from NSHR01000039.1 coordinate 25,857, forward strand.
GCCGTTGGTGCGCGGTCCGGAAGTGATGCCGTACGGCCAGGTCGAGTTCGAACTCGAGGATCCCGAAGGGCACCGCATCTGCGTGGCGGAAGTGCTCGACGACGTTTCGGGATTCCCCCGCGCCGTCGACTAGGCCGACGCGGGCGCTGGCGCGGTAGCGGGGCTCGACAGGCGACTGACGAGCACCATCGCCAGCAGTCGGTAGGGTTTCGTCATGCCGTGCCGAGCAGGTCGAGCGTGGCGGCGGTGAGATAGCGCAAGCCGATGTCGAGCGAGCGCTCGTCGATCTGGAAGCGCGGGTGATGGTGCGGAAAATCGATGCCGACGTCGACGTTGCCGGCACCGATGAACGCGAAGACGCCTGGGGCCCGCTGCTGATAGGCCGAGAAATCTTCGCCGCCCATGGTGGGGCGCATATCGATCAGCGTGTCGGCGCCGAAGCTGTTGACGACCACGTTGGTCAGTCGTGCGGTGAGGGCCGGGTCGTTGATGACGGGACGGTATCCGGGCTCGTACCGGAACTCGTACGTGGCGCCGAACGCGCTGGTCACGCCCGTGATGATGCGCTCAATCGTCACGGGCACCGTCGTGCGCAGCGTGGGGTCGAAGGTGCGCACGGTGCCGGCGAGATAGGCCGTGTTGGGGATCACGTTGAACGTGGTGCCCGCCATGAACTGCGTGACCGATACCACCACCGGGTCGAGCGGATCGACGGTGCGTGACACGACGTGCTGTAGCGCCGAAACGACCTGCGCACCGATGGCGATGGGATCGATCGTGCCGTGCGGCATGGCGGCATGACCGCCTTTGCCGATGATGGTGCACTCGAAGGTGTCGGGGGCCGCCATCGCCGGGCCCGCGATGAGTCCGATGCGCCCAACCGGCATGGCCGACCAGACATGGAGGCCGATGACCTGATCGACCCCATCCATCACGCCCTGTCGCACCATTTCCTCGGCACCGCCGGGCGAGAGCTCCTCGGCGTGCTGAAAAATGAAGCGCACTTCGCCGCGCAGCTGGTCGCGATGACGCGCGAGCAGGGTGACCAAACCGAGGGCGATCGAGGTGTGTCCATCGTGTCCGCAGGCGTGCATCGCCCCGTCGGATTGCGACCGGTATTCGACGTCATTCTCCTCGTGAATGGGGAGCGCGTCGATGTCGGCGCGAACGGCGAGTACCGGACCGGGGCGACCGGTGCGGAGACGCGCCATCACGCTCGTCTCGGTGGGACGCGAGATCTCGAGGTCGCCGATCTGCTCCAGCACCTGCCGGATGAATCGCGCGGTCTCGTGCTCGTGGAACGCGACTTCGGGCCGACGGTGTAGCGCTCGGCGCCAGTCGATGACTTGGGGCGCGAGCTGTTGAGCCTCGAGGAGCAAGGCGGCGGTATCGAGGGCCAGCGAGTGAGTGGCAGTCGTCATGGTCACGGATCAGGCACGGGTGGACGCGGACGCTTCCCTAGTGATGTAACCGCTTTTGGCTTCTTTGCGTAGGTTAAAGCATGCCCCTACTGCAACCCGCCTCCGCGCCGCCGGCCTCCACTTCGGCTTCGGTTCCTCAGCAGCCTGTCGGCGTCACCACCGGTGTCGACGCGGCGCCGGTCAGCCTGAAGCCACTCAGTTCGGCCGACGTCGAGGCGTTGAAGGCCAAGCGCAGCGAGTTGTCCCGTCAATTGACGTCCGTGCAGAACCGTCGGGACGAAGTCTCGAAGGAGTTGCGGCGCACGACAGCGGAGTCACCCTCCGCCAAGGGGCTTGAGCAGCGCCTGTCGGTCATGGACGAACGCATCGTGCAGCTGGAGCGGGACATCGCGGCGAACGGCCGTGAGTTGGCCCGGGCGCCGGGTGAACTCGTGTCCGAAGAGGCGACGGTGGAGCGCTACGGCCCCTTCAGTTCGGGACAGCTGACAGCAATTTCCATCGTGTCGATCGTGATGGTGTGGGGACCGCTGGCCTGGGCGGCGGCGCGTATGATGATCAAGCGTTCGAATCAGCCGAAGCCGAGTCCGCAGTTGCTGGAAGGCACGGCGCGACTGGAGCGCATCGAGCAGGCGGTGGACGCCATGTCGATCGAAATCGAGCGCATCTCGGAAGGCCAGCGCTTCGTGACCCAGCTGATGTCGAGCAAGGCGCCGGTGCCGGCGCTGGTCGAACGCACGGACCTGCCCGCGTAGTGTACACGCATCGTGTCGCGGTCGGCCGGGATGCGGTGTTCTACACCATCGTCCCGTGCGCGCTCGGCTTCGTGTTGGTGGCGATCACCTCGCGTGGCGTCCATCGCGTGGTGCTCGGCGACGATCCGGTCGTGCTCGAGGCGACGTTGCGTGAGGCGCTGCCGGCCGCTGCGATCGTACGCGACGACGCGGCGCTCGGCAATATCAGCGCGAGTGTCGTCGCATTAGCCAGTGGCGCAGCGCTGTCGCATGCGTTGCCACTCGATCTGCGCGGGACGGCGTTTCAGCAACGCGTGTGGCGCGAGCTGCAGCGGATTCCGCGCGGTGAAACGATCACGTATGCCGAGCTGGCGACGCGCATCGGCTCACCGACGGCGGTGCGTGCGGTGGGTACCGCCTGTGGTGCGAACCCGGTGGCGATGGTGGTGCCGTGTCATCGCGTGGTGCGGGCCGACGGTACGCTTGGCGGGTACGCGTGGGGGGTGGACAGGAAGGAGCGCTTGCTGCGGGATGAGAAACTGCCAACAGCCTAGGAAGCAGGAAGGAGGGTGTCAGGGCGGAGGAGGCAGTCGACTACGCGCCGTTGCTGCATCCTCCTTCCTGACACCCTCCTCCCTGCCCCCTAAGCCGTTGGCAGTTCAGTATTCCCCCTAAGCGGTTGGCCGTTTCACCAACTCAGACGGGGAACAGCATCTCCCGATACCGCGGCAACGGCCAATACTCGTCACCGATGGCGAGTTCGATCGCGTCGGCGTCGTCGCGCACTTCCCCCATCGTTTCGCAGCCGGTGGTCGTGAGATAGTCGGCCTGGCCGCCGAGGTCGTCGTGCATGTGCTCGGCCTTGGTGATCACCTTGGCGAGTTCGGCGCGCTTCTTCTGCAGCGTGGCCGCCATCTTCGACACCGAGTTCGCGGCGTCGACGATCGGCTGCATGTTGATGCCGGCCGCGGCGCCCTGACCAGCCGATGCCGCCAGCTGTCCGAGAAACGCGTACGCCGCCGGGAGCACCTGCGTGTCGATCATCTGCTGAATCGTGTGCAGCTCGATCAGGATGTCTTTGACGTACCGCTCAAGACGCACGTGGTAGCGACTCTCGAGTTCGATGGCCGTGAGGATGTGCGTGTTTTTGAACAGCGCCTTCGCGTCATCCGTTAACAGCTGCGCCAGCGCTTCCGGCGTGCGACGCAGGTTAAGCAGGCCACGCGTCTTGGCTTCGACGACCCACTCATCGGAGTAGTTGTTGCCTTCAAAGCGCACGGCGGCTGATTCCTTGAACGCCTTGGCGGCGACCTTGAGCGCGGCGTCGTCGGTGCTCTTGCCGGTCTTGAGCTCAGCCTTCAGCTGCTCGATGATCTCACCGATCGCTTCGGCCACGGCGGCCTGCAGCAGCATGACGGGGAAAGCGATGCTCTGCGACGCGCCGACGGCCCGGAACTCGAACTTCGAGCCCGTGAAGGCGAACGGCGACGTGCGATTGCGGTCGGTGTTGTCCTGCGCGACTTCCGGCAGCTTGGCCACGCCGAGCGTGAGCATGGCCTGCTCGGCGTTCTTCGGCGACGTCTTGCCGGCGGCGATGTCTTCGACGACCTGCGTGAGTCCCGAGCCAAGGAAGGCGGAGATGATCGCGGGCGGCGCTTCGTTCGCACCGAGACGGTGCTCGTTGCCGCTCACGGCGATGCCGGCGCGGAGTAGACCGGCATGCTTGTGCACACCCTTCAGTACGGCCGCCAGGAACACGAGGAAGCGGATGTTCTGGTGCGGCGTTTTGCCCGGCTTAAGCAGGTTGGTGCCGTCGAGCGCGTTGTCGGACGTGATCGAGAGCGACCAGTTGCAATGCTTGCCGGAGCCGTTGATGCCGGCAAACGGCTTCTCGTGCATGATCGCCTGCAATCCATGTCGCGGTGCGATCTTGCGGAGGATGCTCATCACGAGATGGTTGTGATCCACCGCGATGTCGGTGTCCTCGAAGATCGGTGCGAGCTCGAACTGGCACGGCGCCACTTCGTTGTGCCGCGTGACGATCGGCACACCGAGTTTGTAGAGTTCATGCTCGACTTCGCTGATGCACGCCTGCAC
>NSHR01000040.1 GCA_002737115.1 Gemmatimonadota bacterium
TGCGACTCGTCGCTGCGAAGCATTGCAGGTGCGCGATCACCCAGCGGCGCGGCCGGTTGCGACCGATCGCCATTTTGGGCGACCTGTATTGGAACTTCCCGATCCGTGTTGCTGCCATTCATTCGCGCTTCACGGGCAGCCGCACTGCGCGACTCTCCGCCTTCCCGGCCAATGGCCGCCATGTGCGCGCGATCGCGACTGACGGTGACACCGCCCTTGCGACCCGCATTCCGGGCTTCGTTGGACGACCATTCGTGCGCCGTCCCCTTTTCGTGGGCTGCCCGCCCACCTTTACTGGCGATCTCACGCTGGCGCGCAGGATCCATAGACGCGAACCCGCGTCGGCTCTTCCCGGTCATACGCCCCTCGGCATCCAACAGTACGGAATTGGTGCGGCGAGCCGGGACGAGACGAAGAGCATCCGTCACAGAACCAGCCTACCGCGGCGACCGCCTCCGTCCGTTGCAAACATCAGGCCGCTTTTTGCGATCGGCGCTAGCCTCCTCATGCCGCGCACGCATGGGGCCAGGCTTCCCGGTTTCGGGGACCGCCGGTGAACTGGTGCGGGAGGTTTTCTGCCTATATTGCCGCCATGCCGCTGCTCGTCCGCTTCCTCGGAACCGCCGCCTCCCGTCCCACCGTGGAGCGGGGGGTCAGCTCCCTCGCCATCATTCGGGAAGGGGCCACTTTGCTGTTCGATTGCGGGGAGGGAACGCAGCGCCAGATGATGCGCTACGGGATCTCCTTCGCGTTCGAAGAGCTGTTCTTCTCCCACGTGCATTCGGATCACATTCTTGGCCTGACCGGCCTGATCCGCACCATGGCGCTTCAGGGAAGGACTGAAGGCCTGAGATTGTTTGGTCCACGTGGTGCCAGTAAAACGTTGCGTCAGTGCATCAGTTTGGGTGGCGAGCGCACCACGTTTCCGATCGACATCACGGAGCTTGATCCTGGCGAGTCAGTCCGCAGGCCCGACTTTCGTATCGATGCGTTCGCGGTGTCCCACGGCCCGTCCCCGTCACTTGGCTATGCCTTGGTCGAAGAGGAGCGACTGGGTCGCTTCAATCCGGACCTCGCGCGCGCCATGGGTATTCCCGAGGGGCCGCTCTGGGGGCGCATCCACAAGGGGCAGTCGATCACGCTCGATGACGGCCGCGTGATCGAGCCGGCGGTGCTCGTGGGCGAGCGACGCCGCGGCCGACGCATCGTGGTCACCGGAGATACCCGGCCCTGCGAGAACACGATCGCCGCCGCTCAGGACGCCGACCTGCTGATTCACGAGGCCACGTTCGCCGATGACGAGGCGGCGCGCGCCCTCGAGACGGGGCACAGCACCGCCCGGGAAGCCGCCGAGGTGGCCCGCCAAGCCGGGGCACGCCGGTTGGTGCTCACCCACATCTCCGCCCGCTACTCGCGAGATGCCCATGAGCTGGAGCGCGAGGCCCGCTCGGTGTTTCCGCGCTCGAGCATCGCGCGCGACGGCACGGAGATCGAGCTGTCGCTCACCGAGGAGCTGGCGGTGGTGGCTGAGGCCGCGGATGCCGAGGCCTCGTGAACTGATCACGCGGCCCCGTTGAACTGATCACGCGGAGATGCAGAGAGCGTCATCTGGTCAGGCAGCGACGCTGTTACTTCACCAACTGCTTGAGCCGGCGCAAACTCGGCACGCGCCACGCCACGGTGGCCACGACCACCAGCGTGGCCACACCGCCCACCACGACGGCCGTCACGGCGCCCCACCAGCGGGCGGTGAGCCCCGACTCGAACGACCCGATTTCGTTCGACGAGCCGATGAAGATCTGATTCACCGATGACACGCGACCGAGCAGCGCTTCCGGCGTGCGGATTTGTAGCATAAGGCTGCGAATGACCACGCTGATCATGTCGAACGCCCCGGCCAGCGCCAGCGCACCAAGCGACAGCCAGAGGCTGCGACTGAGTCCGAACAGGATGGTGCACACCCCGAACCCCGTAACCGAGATCAGCAGGTTGCGCCCCGTGTGCGCGAAGGGCGGCCAGCGCGTAAGCGCGATGCTGGTGATCACGGCACCGACCGCCGGCGCGGCGCGTAGCAGTCCGAGCCCCGACGGGCCGGTGTGCAGAATCTCGGCGGCGAACACGGGCAACAGCGCGATCGCGCCACCGAACAACACCGAAAAGAGATCGAGCGTGAGCGCCGACAACAGCAGCGGTTCACCGAGCACGAAGCGCAGACCGCCGGTGATCGAGCTCAGGATCGGTTCGTCGGTCACCTCGCGCACCGGCGAGCGATGGCGCACCGAGAACAACGCACCAACCGCGAACGCCATTAAGACGGCATCGACGGCGTAGCCCAAGGTCGTTCCACCGAGGGCGTAGAGACCGCCGCCCAGCGCGGGACCCAGCACCGCCGCCATCTGCCAACTGCCAGTGCGCCACGTGATGGCATTGCTATACAACGTGCGCGGCACCAGTTCGGCGCTGAGCGCCTGTCGGGCTGGCTGCAGGAAGGCACGCGCCAGACCACTCAGCACGATCACCGCGTAGATCGCACGAACGCGCGCCGGCGCGGTGAGCGCGACATCGCCGATCGGTGCGGGATGCGCCAGCCACCACAGCCCCACGGAGCAGAGCACCAACACGGAGAGGGCCCAGAGGGCGATGCGGCGGCGATCGTGACTGTCCGCCACATGGCCGGCGAACAGCGACATGCTGATGGCCGGCAGGGCCTCGGCCAGCCCCACGATCCCGAGCGCGAGCGGATCGTGCGTGAGATCGTAGATCTGCCAGCCGACCACCGTGCCCTGGATCTGAATGCCAAGGGTCAGCGCGAACAGTGCCAGCAGATACCGGCGGAAGTTCGGAATGCGGAGCGCCGCGTACGTATCGCTTGGCGCGCTGGGGGGCAGTCGCTCCACGCTAGCGATCGGCGCGTGCTTCGTCTTGACGTTCTTCGAGCCGACGTCGGCGACGCGCCTGCGCCGCCTCATACCGACGGCTCTGCTCGTCGCTATTCGGCTGCACGAGCGCCACCGGCACCGGGCGACCATTGCGGTCGATCGCCACGAAGGTGAGGTAACAGGTGTTCGTATGGCGGCGCGCACCCGAGATGAGATCCTCGGCCTCCACTCGCACGCCGATCTCCATCGATGTGGTACCGGCAAAATTCACGGACGCCAGACACGTGACGAGATCTCCGACGTGAATCGGCTCGCGAAAATCCACGCGATCGATCGATGCCGTAACGCACGCGGAGCGCGCATGACGAAACGCCGAGACAGCCGCCGCCTTATCCACCATCGCCATGATCGCGCCCCCGAACGCATGTCCCAAAATGTTCGCATCATGCGGCATGATGAGTTCGCTCGTGACATGCTGCGAGTCGGACACCGGGCGGGACAAACGGACGGGCAGCGAATCAGTCATCTGAGGCGTGAAAATGAAGTGGCGCGCACCGGCGTAGACGGGCGATGCGGCCAGCTGGCGCGTTGAATGAGACCATCCAACGAGGTCGAGATATCAAACGCACGCGACAACGCGGCACGCGCCGCGCTGTCGATCGGTGGCGTGTCGAGCGGAATGAGCTGATACGCCGGTGCCGCCACAGTAGCGATCGGCCACTCGCGTGCCTGGCCCACGGGGCCGCCGATCAGCACCAGGGCCAGCGCATCACCATCGGCCGACGGACGCGCGGCGACGTCGTATTTAGCGCGATTCCACGTCACCCGTGCCGAGTCCGTAGCCCATTCCGGCAGCGTGGCGCGCACGGACGTCCACCACACGGGGGCGTTCACCGTGATGGGCGGCAGATACAGCGCGAGGGCCTCACCATCGGCGCTCTGCCCCGGCACCATGAATGCCACCGCGGGATCTCGGCCGATATCGGTCATCCCGAAACTGGCAGAATCAAAGCGGAAGCTGTCGAGCGATTCCGTCGCCACCGACGCCCGCGCATTGCCCGCCGCGCCCGCGGTGCGGATCGAGTCGACCAGTTGCGTTAGCGATGCCCGCGCGGCCGCCGTGACGCGTCGCGCCTCGTCGGCCCCCACCAGCGCCGCGAGCGATGCCGTCGCGCCACTGCGCACATCGACCACCATGCGGCGACCCGCATGGCGATGCGGCGGCCCACCGTCAATGTCCACGTTGAGCAGATGCTCCATGGTGACATACGGTCCGTGCACGTCGATAATTTCGATCTCGTCGTTCACGACCGTGCGCGGATCCTCTGGCATTTCCTCGTCGGCCGGATCGATCTCGGCGTCGCGAGGATGCGAGCCACGCCACGCGGCGAGTTCGTGCATGACGGTGGAGTCGCCGAACAGCAGCGTACTATCACGATGCTGCACTTCGCGCGACCACAGGCGTGCGCTCGCGAACGACGCGTCGGCATACTCCGCGCCCTCGTCGCCGAGGAATATTTCGAACAACCGGCCCTCGACTTCGGTAAGCAGGATCGGGGCACTGCGCACGCGCATGCCGTCGTCACCACTGCGCACCCAGTACGTCGAGTCACCGGCCGCGAACAGGAACTCCGCCGGCGGCAGCGCCTCACCGCGCGACGCCCGGTCACCGCAGGCCGCCACCACGGCCGTCGCCGTCACTGCCGAAAGCGCGAGGAGTGCGCGAACGCGGCGTGTTGCCGGCCGCCACCGCATCATCATCATTCAGGCCGTTCCTTGTACGAGCGCGCGCACGCCGTCGAGCAGCCGCGCGATCTCGCTGGCGGTGGTGTAGCACGAGCAGCCCACGCGCACGAGTCCCTCGTGGGCGAGGCCGAGCCGGCGCGCCACCGTGGTGGCATAGAAGTCACCGTTCGACACGTACAGTCCGAGCGGTGCCAAAAAGCGCGCGACCTCCTCTGAGGGGTGCCCCTGCACGTGGAACGACACGGTGGGCGTACGAGCCGTGCCCGGCGGCGGTCCGAATACCGTCACGCCGTCGATGGCGTGCAGCCCCTCCCACAACTGGCGCAACAGCGCGTCGCCGCGCTCGTGCAGCGCATGCATGACCGTCCCGAGTCGCGCGCGACGCGAGGCGGTGCCGTCGATCGCGAGACCCGCCATGAAATCCACGGCCGCGGCAGCGCCCACGATGCCCTCGTGATTCTGCGTGCCAGTCTCGAGACATTCCGGCACATAGTCGGGGGCCGGCTCGAGGCGCGGCAAGTCGAGCGCGGCCGTGGCATCGTGCCGTCCGTAGCAGATGCCGATGTGCGGTCCATAAAACTTGTACGCACTGCACAGCACAAAGTCGGCGCCGATCGCGTTCACATCCACGAGTGCGTGCGGCGCGAAGTGCACGGCATCGACCACCGTGATCGCGCCGGCCGCCTTGGCCACGGCCACCATCGCGGTCACATCGCTCACCGTGCCGAGAATGTTCGAGGCCGCGCCGATGGCGACAACCTTGGTGCGCGGAGAGAGCAGCGACTCGAGCGCGCCGACTTCGTGGCGATATGTCTCGAGATCGAGCGGCAGCCACTTGAGCACCGCCCCGCGCTCTTTCGCCAGCGCCTGCCACGGCGCCACGTTCGCATGGTGATCGAGTTCAGTGACGATGATCTCATCGCCGGGCTGGAGCGACCGGCCGATCGCGCGGGCCACGTGAAACAGAATCGTGGTCATGTTCGCGCCGAACGAGATCTCACCCGGCGTGGCGCCGAGGAAATCGGCCAGCGTTACACGCGCGGCGGCCAGCAGGGCATCGGTCTCGACGCTGGTGGGGTAGACCCAATGCGTGTTGGCGTTGTGGTGGAGCAGGTAGTCGGACATCGCATCGGCGACGACGCGCGGCACCTGCGTTCCCCCTGGTCCGTCGAGATACGCCACGGGCTGTGCGCCTTCCCGGCGCGTGAGGGATGGAAAGTGCGCGCGGATCGCGTCGACGGACGCTACGGTCGGCCCCACGGCGGCGGCGCTCATGACGGTCGACCGTTGGTCGATGACCCACCGATCTGGGCGCCACCGAGACGCTCAACAACTTTGGCCACTTCCACGTGATCGGCTTCCTCGCCGAGTTCGTTGTGCGCCATGCGAAACAGTTCGGCGGTGAGTTGGAGCAGTGGCGACGGCACCTGATGCTCGCGGGCGAGTTCAGCCGCGATCCCGACGTCCTTATCGAGCAACGCCAACCGGAACGTGCGCGGGAAGGCGCGCGTGAGCACGCGCTCCGGGAAGAGATTCATGCTGCTGTTGGAGCGGCCGCTCGACGTGTTGATCACGTCGAGTGCGATCTCGGCCTTCACGCCGGCCTTCTCGAGCGCCACGAGGCCTTCGGCGGTGCCCCAGAGGTGCATCGCGAGCAGGGCGTTATTCACGGCCTTGAGCGCATCGCCGGCGCCGACCGCGCCGCAGTGCACGATGCGCTTGCCGAAGCAGGCCAACACCGGCTGCACGCGTTCGAGCGTAGCCGCATCGCCACCCACCATCACCGTCAGCGCCCCCTGCTCGGCCCCGACCACGCCGCCCGACACGGGCGCGTCGAGAAAGCCGATGCCGCGTTCGGCGAGTCGTGCCGCCATGCGGCGTGAGGTGGCGCCGTCGCCCGACGTGCAGTCCACGAGCACGGCACCCGACTGCATCGTGGCCAGCAACCCGTCGGGACCGTCAAGCAGCGCTTCCACGTACCGCGACACCGGCAGACAGGTGATCACGATATCGCAGTCGCGTGCCGCGTCGGCCGGCGTGCGCGCGTGGCGCACCCCGAGCTCGCGCGCCATGGCTTCAGCCTTGGGGCCGGTGCGATTCCACACCGCCAGATCGAATTCAGGACGCGCGAGGTGGCGGGCCATCGGAGTGCCGATGGCACCGAGTCCGAGAAAAGCGACGCGAGGCATTGCGAGACGGGTAAAGGGGCACAGCGCCGTCGATCAGCCGGTTGAGGTAACGACGCCGATCGTGGAGATTGAAAGATGCCACGTCAACGGATCCACGTGCAGCTCGACGGCCTCGTCGCCGTGCACGCCGTGCGCGCGGTCTGGACGGCCCTGGGGGCCGTGCCGGGGGTGCTGAGCGCCGAAGTGACCATGCAGGGCGCGGTGCTGGAGGTGGAGGGCGCCCTCGATCGGGCGGCGCTGGACGCCGCGCTCGACGCCGCCGGGGTATCGGTTCGGAGCCTCCGGGTCGAGGCGAGGGTCCTCCCCGTTCTGTAACGGCGGCCGAGCCGTCTTGCGCCTTTGATCGCTGGGCGCGTCCCACTAACTTGACCGCCATACCGTCGCCCTTCGCCGATGCCACCTCACGCCAATAAAGACCGGCCGCTCGCGGCGCTGATCGTGCCGGATCTTCTCGAGTTGCTCGAGGAGCACCCGGAGAGCATCGGACCGCAAACGGAGGAGATGCACCCGGCCGACCTCGCGGACATCGCGGAGGCGCTGCCGGAGGCTATGGTGCGCGCGTTCCTGTCGGCGCTGCCGAAGGAGCGGGCGGGCGAGGTGCTCGAGTATCTCGACGAAGGCCTCCGCACCATGGTGCTCGAGGAGCTGACGGCCGTCGAGGCCGCCTCGATGATGTCGGAGATGACTCCCGACGAGCGGGCGGACGCGCTCGAGGAGCTCGACGAGGAGACGGCAGACGACATCCTCGCCGAGTTCGAGCCGGCGGAGAAAGCCGAGACCGAGCGCCTGCTGGAGTACGACCCGTACACGGCCGGTGGTCTGATGACCACCGAGTTTGTGGCGGTCGACGAGAATCTCACGGCCGAAGAAGCGCTCGTCGCAGTCCGGGCGATGTCCCGGGCGGGCCGTCGCGAAGCGATGTACACCGTCTACACCATCGACGGCAACGGACGACTGCGCGGCGTCTTGTCGCTCCGAGAGTTGCTGGCGTCGCCCGACGGGACGCCCCTGAGCGATCTCGCCTGGAGCGAGGTCGTGAGCGTTGCCCCCGACCTCTCGCAGGAAGAGGTGTCGCAGATCACCTCCAACTACGACTTGGTTGCGCTGCCGGTCGTGGATTCAGAAAAGCGCTTGCTCGGCGTGGTCACGATCGACGACGTCATCGACGTCATTCAGGAAGAAGGCACCGAAGACGCGCAGAAGTTTGGTGGTATGGAGGCGCTCGAAGAGCCGTACATGCAGATCGGCCTCTGGCAGAACGTGCGCAAGCGCGGTGGCTGGCTCGCGGTGCTCGCGATCAGTGAGATGCTCACGGCCTCGGTGATGGCGCGCTACGAAGGCGAGATCGGTCGGGTGCTGCTGCTATCGCAGTTCATTCCGCTCGTCATGAGCTCAGGAGGCAATTCGGGCTCGCAGGCGACGTCGTTGATCATTCGCGCCATGGCGCTGGGTGAGGTGCGTCTTGGTGATTGGTGGCGGGTGGTGCTTCGTGAACTACCGGCCGGCATTATCCTCGGCCTGCTGCTGGGCGCGATTGCGTTCGGACGCATCCTCGTCTGGGATGCGCTTGAACTGTACAACTACGGGCCGCACTCGTTTATGATCGCGGTCACGGTTGGGCTGGCGCTGGTCGGCATCGTGCTGGTGGGGTCACTGACCGGTTCGATGCTGCCGTTCCTGCTTAAACGCTTCAATTTCGACCCGGCCAGCGCCTCAGCTCCTCTCGTGGCCACGATCGTCGACGTCTCCGCGATCAGCATCTACTTCGGTATCGCCTTCCAGCTTCTCAGCGGCACGCTGCTGTGAGTCGTGCGCCGGAAGCCCCGTCGTCCGCGCATGTGCTGCGGGCGACGCTGCTGGTGGTGCTGAGTGCCTGTTGCTTCGGCAGCATTGCCCCGCTCACCGTGATCGCGACTGGCCATGGTATGGCGCTGGAGTCGGTACAGGCCTGGCGATACACCACCAGTGCGGTGCTGCTCGTTGCCGTCGGCTGGTGGCGCGGCGCTCCCGCTCGCCGTGGCGTGGCCCCGTGGTTTGCACCGCACATTCTGCTGGTGGCGGGGTGCGGTCAGGCGACGATCGCCACCCTGGCGCTGCTCTCGCTGCAGTGGATTCCCACCGCGACCGCGTCGTTCCTGTTTTATACCTTCCCCGCCTGGGTGGCGGTGATCACGGCGATTCGCGGCATCGAGCGTCTCGCTCGCACGCGGGTGACGGCCTTGCTGCTGGCGTTGGGCGGCATCGGTTTCATGGTGGGCGCGCCGAGTGCGGCGTCGCTCAATCCGCTGGGCGTCGCGGCCGTGCTGGCGGCGGCGTTGGCGTACGCCCTCTACATTCCGATCCTCGGCAGCTTGCAACGACAGCGCGAAGCGATCGACGTGTCCCGGGCGATCGCCGTCGGCGGCGCGGTGCTGTTCGTGGGCTGGGCCGTCGTAACGGGTACGCTCTTTCGGATTCCCGATGGCGTTGCCTTCGGGGCGAGTGCACTGCAGGGGGTGCTGTCGGCCGTGTCGTTTCTGGCGTTTTTGGCGGGGCTCCGGGTGCTAGGCCCCGTCCGCACGGCGATCACGTCCACCGTGGAACCGTTCTGGACCACCATACTGGGCCTGGTGCTGCTGCGGCAGTCGGTTGGCACCGGTACCTTGATCGGTGGTGTCGCGATCATGGGGGCGGTCCTGCTGTTGCAACGGCCGGCCGGCGCGCACCGCCCCGCTCACTCGTCGGCAGCGGACCCGTAGCACCCGACCTTTCTTCCCGAATGGCGATCAGCGCATGGCAAAAATTCTGGTGACCGGAGCCGCGGGCTTCATCGGCTATCATACCAGCGAACGGCTGCTGGCGCGTGGCGATGAGGTGGTGGGCCTGGACAACGTCAACGACTACTACGATCCCACGCTCAAGGAGGCGCGCATCGCGCGACTCTCCGCCAAGCCGGGATTCCGTCTGTTCCGCATGGACCTGGCCGACCGTGACGGCGTGGCGCGCCTCTTCCGGGAAGAGCGCTTCGATCGCGTGATCAACTTGGCCGCGCAGGCGGGCGTGCGATACTCGATCACGAATCCGCACGCGTACATCGAGAGCAACCTCGTCGGGTTCATCAACATCCTCGAAGGGTGTCGCCACACGGGCGTGCAGCATCTCACCTATGCCTCGTCGTCGAGCGTGTACGGTGCCAACACCGCCATGCCGTTCTCCGTGCATCAGAACATCGATCACCCGGTGTCGCTGTATGCCGCCACGAAGAAGGCGAACGAGCTGATGGCGCACACCTACAGCCATCTGTATGGACTGCCCACCACGGGGCTGCGCTTCTTCACGGTGTATGGTCCGTGGGGCCGTCCGGATATGGCCATGTTCCTGTTCACGAAGGCCATTCTCGCAGGCCAGCCGATCGACGTGTTCAATCACGGCAAGATGCAGCGCGACTTCACCTACATCGACGACATCGTGGAAGGCGTGATCCGCACGAGCGATCATACCGCCGAGCCGAATCCGGCGTGGAATTCCGATGCCCCCGATCCGGCCACGAGCAAGGCACCCTACCGAATTTACAATATTGGTAACAACAACCCGGTTGAATTGATGTATCTCATCGAGATCATTGAAAAGGAACTGGGGCGTGTGGCCGAAAAGCGCATGCTGCCGTTACAGCCCGGGGATGTGCCGGCCACCTCTGCGAATGTGGACGCGCTGGTCCGTGACGTCGGCTTCGCCCCGCAGACGCCCATCGAAACCGGTGTGGCGAATTTCGTCGCCTGGTATCGCGAGTACTTTCAGATCGGAGATTGACGCGTCATGAAGATCGCCATGATCGGCACGGGCTATGTCGGCCTCGTGTCCGGTGCCTGTTTTGCGGAATTTGGCCCTGATGTGACCTGTGTGGACGTCGACGCGGCGAAGATCAAACGCTTGCTGAACGGCGAGATCCCGATTTACGAGCCGGGACTCCACGACTTGGTGGCCAAAGGAATCCAGAGCGGTCGTTTGTCGTTCACCACCGACCTGGCCCACGCGGTGTCGGAAGCGGATGCCGTGTTCATCGCCGTGGGCACGCCCTCGCGTCGCGGTGACGGCCACGCCGACCTGCGGTACGTGGAAGCGGCGGCGATCGAGGTGGCGAAATCGCTTAAAGGGTACACGGTCGTCGTCACGAAGAGCACCGTGCCGGTCGGCACCGGTCGCCGGGTCGCGGAGTTGATTCGCGGTGCCAATCCGACGGCGGAGTTCGACGTGGCGTCGAATCCCGAGTTTCTCCGCGAAGGCTCGGCGATCGGCGATTTCATGCGTCCCGATCGCGTCGTCATCGGGGCGGAGACGGATCGCGCGCGGGCCGTGATGCAGGCGCTTTATCGTCCACTCTACCTCATGGAAACGCCGGTCGTGATGACGACGCTCGAGACGGCGGAACTGACGAAGTACGCCGCCAACGCTTTTCTCGCCACGAAGATCACGTTCATCAACGAGATGGCGGACCTGTGCGAGAAAGTCGGCGCGAACGTGCAGGATGTGGCGCGCGGCATGGGCCTCGACGGACGCATCGGCAAGAAGTTCCTGCATGCTGGGCCGGGCTACGGCGGCTCCTGCTTCCCGAAGGACACCATCGCGCTCGTGCGTACCGCACAAGAATACGGATCGCCCGCTCGGCTCGTGGAAACCGTTGTGCAGGTGAACGACACGCGGAAGGGCGCGATGGCCTCGCGCGTAATTGCCGCCTGCGGTGGCTCGGTCCGCGGCAAGACGGTCGGTGTGCTTGGCGTCGCCTTCAAGCCGAACACCGACGACATGCGCGATGCCCCGAGTATGGCGATCGTGCCGGCGCTGCAAGACACCGGCGCCACCGTGCGCGCCTACGATCCGGCCGCAATGCATGAAGCGGGTCCGCTCCTGCCAGGCGTGCAGTGGTGCACCGACGCCTACGACGCCGCGGTCGGTGCCGACGTGCTGGTCATCATTACCGAGTGGAACGAGTTCCGCGCGCTTGATCTCGATCGCGTCGGGGCCTCGATGACGCAGAAGGTGTTGGTCGACCTCCGCAACGTGTATCGCGCTGAGGATGTGCGGGCGCAGGGCTTCCGGTACACGAGCATCGGCCGACCATAGGCGCCCATTCGCCTCGCGTCCGCACCGCGCCTACAACCGAGCGTGCTCAGTCATTGGGAGTGCGGGCCGTCTGCTCGTTCTGTGCGTTGCCCAGGCCACCCATGTCTCGGCCTGCTTCGTCTTCCGTCGACGTTCCACCGCTCGAGCGCCCCGGCCCCCAGGTGAAGGCGACAAAGCCCACCAGGAACACCAGCGCGAACCCAAACCACTGCATGGCATACGACTGGTGCGGTCCCTCCGACGGACTGGGCGGCGGCACGCGTGCGGCCTTCACAATGTCGTACATGGCCGTATCTCCCAACGCGAGCAGCAGGAACGGCGCGAGGGGCGCACCGGTCAAGGCAGCGATCGTGTCGCGGTCGAGGAGCCGAACGGCGCGTGTCGCGGTCTGCATCTGCACCATGCCCGGCTTGTGCGCAGGGAATGCGAGGACGAGCGCGTCGAGATCGAGCGTATCCGATTCACGCGCCGTGTTACGGTCAAACGTGCGACCATCGGGCGAATAGACGAAGCCGCGCAGCACGAGCACCGCGGTATCGCCCCACGCGCCATCAAGCGGTCGCACCGGCGTGAGCAGGTGCACCCCCGGTGAGCCAGCCTGCGACCGCGTAGCGTGCACCACTTCGCCGGCGTAGTCGGCCACCCCGCGCACGTGCACGCGACGCCAGTGTGAGTCGACGGTATCGACGCCCTGCAGCGTGGAGACACTCACCACGGGCATGGTACCGCGTGCGAGCACGATCGCGTTTTGCGCGCGCCGCTGCGTGAGCCGGTCGAGCTGCCACATACCGAGTCGAATGCACACGGCGGCGGCCACTACCGTGAGCACACCGAACACCAACGTACTTGTGCGGCGACGGCTCATGAGGCGTTCGACGGCTTCGGGACCCTGGCCGGCGCCTCCGGCAACTGGGCTGGGAGCAACACCAAGATGCTCAGTGGCGGCAACGATACCGTGACCGATTGCGGGAAGCCGTGATATTGTACCAGCTCCGCTTCCGTCGTGTCGGCCACCGCGTATCCGCTGCCGCCAAACGAGGTCGCGTCGGAGTTGAGGACGACGTGATAAGTGCCCATCGCCGGCGCGCCCAGCCGGTACGCTTCGCGCGGCACCGGCGTGAGATTAAGCACCACCATCGCGTGCGATGACCCATCGTACCGCGCGTACGACAGGACCGACTGCTCTTTGTCGGAGACGTCGATCCAGCCGAAGCCCGATGGTTCATGGTCGCGCCGCCAGAAGCAGGAATACTGACGGTACAGCGCACCGAGCGACTCCATGAACGCCATCAATCCCTGACGGCGGGCGTCGCCCATCAGATGCCATTCAAGGCTGATGTCGTGATTCCACTCGTGATGTGACCCGAGCTCCGTGCCCATGAAGAACAGCGACTTGCCGGGACGCGTAATCGAGTAGCCGATGAGTGCACGAAGATTGGCGAACCGCTGCCATACATCCCCGGGCATTTTCTCCAGCAACGACCTCTTGAGATGCACGACTTCATCGTGCGACAGCGGATTCATGAACCGTTCGCTGTACTCGTACATCATCGCGAACGTGAGCTTATCGTGCGCACCCTTGCGGAAGAACGGATCGACTTTGACGTAGTCGAGCGTGTCGTGCATCCACCCCATGTTCCATTTCAGCGTAAAGCCGAGTCCGCCCTCGCTGATCGGGTGCGTGACCTTCGGCCACGACGTGCTCTCCTCGGCCACCGTAATCACGCCGGGGTGCAGCGAATGCACGGCGTGATTCAGCTGCTTCAGGAATGACACCGCTTCCAGGTTCTCACGTCCACCGAAACGATTGCAGAGCCACTGGCCGGCCTCGCGTCCGTAATCGAGATACAGCATCGAGGCCACCGCGTCGACCCGCAGTCCGTCGATGTGGAACTCCTCGATCCAGTACAGCGCATTCGCCAGCAGAAAGTTGCGGACCTCGCAGCGCGCATAATTAAAAATGTGCGTGCCCCACTCGGGGTGATCACCACGACGCGGGTCTTCGTGCTCGTAGCACGCCGTCCCGTCGAAGCGGCGCAGGGCCCAGTCGTCTTTCGGGAAATGCGCCGGCACCCAATCCAGCAGCACACCGACGCCCGCCTCATGCATCGTATCCACGAACGCGCGGAAATCATCGGGCGTCCCATGACGCGACGTCGGCGCGAAATAGCCGCCCACCTGGTAACCCCACGATCCCCCAAACGGATGCTCGAGCACGGGCAGCAGTTCGACGTGCGTGAACCCCATGCGCTTCACATGTTCGGCTAGTCGCGGCGCGAGCTCGCGATACGTCAGCAGGCGATTGTGCTCACCGCGCATCCACGACGCGAGGTGCACTTCGTACACGAGCATCGGTTCGCGCAGAGGGTCGGCGTCGGCGCGCTGCGCCAGCCACGCGCCATCCTGCCAGTCGTAGCTATTGCGCGCCTGCACAATCGACGCGTGCCCTGAGCCCTGCTCCATCTTGAACGCGTACGGATCGGTCTTTACGCGCAGCGCCCCACTCGGCGACCGGATCTCGAACTTGTAGAGCGTTTCCGCGCCCACGTCGGGCACGAACAGTTCAAACACGCCGCTGACGCCAAGGCACCGCATCTGATGCGCACGTCCGTCCCAGTCGTTGAACGCGCCGATCACCGAAACACGCGTGGCGTTCGGCGCCCACACCGCGAACGACGTGCCGGCCACACCGTCGATCTCACGCAGGTGCGCGCCCAGCTTCTCCCACAGACGTAGGTGCCGTCCCTCGTTGAAGAGATAAAGATCCATCTCGCCGAGAGTAGGAAGAAACCGGTATGGATCATCGCGCAGTTCGACGCGCCCATCGCCGAAGGTGAGCTCGAGCCGATAGGCCATCGGGGCGGTGCGATCGCTCAAGAAGAGCGCGAACAATCCGTGCTCGTCGCGCACCATGGGCAACTTCTGCTCACCGAGCACCAGGGCGATCGACGCCGCGTTGGGCTGAAAGGCGCGGACCACGACGCCATCCACCCCATCGAGGGTGATCGGATGCACGCCCAGCACGTCGTGCGGCAGGGCGGATTCGCCTCCAACGAGCCGCCGCGCGGCGTCGGTTGATGCAGTCGGCACAGTCATACGTGAAGTATATCCGCGGAGGCGCGTCGCGTCAGAAGAACGAGGGCTGATCCCCGATCAACTGCGGGTCCACCGTCGGCAGCCCGAGACGCGCCGGCCGCATCCGCGCCGATGCCGGGCCGTGTCCAGCGAAGTGATTGTTCACGAAACTCCGGATGGAACGGGCCTACCCACGCCGGATCATTCCGTCCTTGCGCCCCCAATCGCAGTCGTGCGGGAGACATTACCGATAGGTCTCGAAGAAGCCGCGTCCACGACCGCTGAGGACGCGCCCGCGCACGCGGCCTTCGAGCCGCGCCTCACCGGCCATCTGTACAAACCACGGCTTTTGCAGCGCCCGCGCTGACTCGCTGTCTCCGCGCTCTACCAATCCGATGCGCGTGTCCGTCGCCACCGCATCATCGACGGTCAGCATGAGTCGCAACGTATCGGAGCCGCGCACGTCGTACAGTTCGGCCGTGGCCGGCACCTTGAGCACGCCGTTCGCCGTTTGTACGGCGCGCGCGTCGTTGTAGCGAATCACGCGTGGCCGGAAGAGCGCGAGAAAACCCTGCGCATCGGTCACATACACGAACAGCGGCGCGTTTCCGCCAGCAGTGGCGCTGCCCGTGGCGCTGGCGGAATCTTCCGGCGTGACGCGGCCATACAACAACGTGTACGCGCCGGCGCGGGCCGATCCCCATTCCCACGTGACGCCACGCCATCCTCCCCAATTGTGATCGTGATACGCCTGCGCACCGTCGAATTGTTCGCACACGCGAGCTACGCACAGTGAGCCGGTGGCGTCAGCGCGCAACGCGGGCACGGCGTACCCCGAGGTGAAATCGCCGCTCACCAGGGTTGCCCCGGGAAAGTCCACCCGCGGCGCGGGCGACAGCACCATATCGAGCGTAAGCGGTGTGCCGGTGCCTTCTTCGCGCACATCGGCACGCACGGCATATCGCCCGTCTGGCAACACGCGCACGCTGTCATTGCCGATCGTGAGATTCGCATCGCGCGTGGAGAAGCGTACGCGTTCTTTCGGGATCGTGCGACTGAAGCGGCGCGGAGCCCGGCCACGCTCGTGCAGCGTGACGAGCACCTGCCCGCCCCACTGGTCGCCGGTGACATCACCACCCACGATAAACGAGACGAAGGCCCAGCGATTCGCGTCGGGAGAGATCACGTTGAAGTAGTGCCACTCCCCCCACGAGTTGCGATTCGCCATTCCCGGCGTTGGCAGATGGAAGTGGTCGATATCGTGACGCAGTTCGGCCGGCGTCGGGGTCATCCAGCGGCGATCGCCCTCATCATCCTCCCACGCACCGGCCGCCACGGTGGGCAGCGCGCCGAGCGTGCGCGTGGCCGACGGAATCTCGCCGCTGGCCCGCACGGGATGCTCGACGCCATCGGCGGTGGTGACGTACAGCAGCTTGCCTTCGAGTTGCGGCGCCGCCACCGTCACCACGTCGCTGAGTCGCGGCGCATTGAGCACTTGGCGGTGTACAAATCGCGCGTTGGGCACCGAAAAGAACAGGCCGCCCAGACCACCGGTGGTGAGCACCTCGATATCGATGCCTTCGGGCAACACCGTGATCGTGCCGCCACCGACCAATCGCTCTTGGGAAGCCTGTCGCACCATGGCTTCACCCACCGCCAGCAGCACGATCATCACGCCCACACCAACCCCGAAGCCACCGCACAGCAAGAGCGCTCGCAACGGACGCGACGCAACCGAGCGCCACGCCAGCAACTGCGCCATCGCCAACCGGATCGCGCCGACGTTCGTGCTCACGCACCACTCCGGGCATGCACGCTCGTGTCCGATGCCACACGGCCATCGTGCAAACGGATCACCCGCTGAGCGGCCTGCGCCACCACGGCGTCGTGCGTCACGAACACCAGCGTGCGTCCATCGCGATGCAGCTGCCCGAACAGCTCCAGCAGCCGCACACCGGTGTCGGCATCGAGTTCGCCCGTGGGTTCGTCGGCCAGCAGCAACGCTGGCTCGTTCGCCAGCGCACGCGCGATCGCCACGCGTTGCTGCTCGCCACCCGACAGCTGCGTGGGGCGGTGATCGAGCCGGTCACCAAGTCCGACATAGCCCAACAAGTCACGGGCTCTCGCCTTTCGCGTCCGCCTATCCATTCCCGCTTCGGCGAGCGGGAGTTCGACGTTCTCCGAGGCCGAGAGCGTCGGCATGAGATAGAAGCGCTGAAAAACGAACCCGATGTGTCGCAGCCGGAAATCGGTGGCCTCACGATCCGACAACGACGCCGTGTCGCGTCCGTTCACCAGCACGCGCCCCGTGGTTGGGACGTCCACCGCGCCGAGCAGATGTAGCAGCGTGCTCTTGCCGCAGCCAGAGGGCCCGGTGATCGCGGCAAACTCACCGCGCGCGATGGTGAGATCGATACCGCGCACGGCCTGTACGATCGCGCTGCCCATGGGATAGCTGCGCACGACCTGTTCGCAGGCGAGCACCGGCGCATTCGCCGATCCCGGCCGGATGCTGGATCCTTCACGATGTTCCGTCACGTCAACCAATGGCTTCCTCGCGCAACGCGCGAGCGATGGGGATGGAGGCGGCGCGCCATGCCGGCAGCAGTCCGGCCAGCGTTCCTGACGTGAGCAGCAGTACGAGCGCCCGCCATCCAGCGTCAGGACTCCACACGAAGAAATCGAACGCCGATGGCAATCCCGGGAAGTCGCGCAGAATACCATTGAGCCACTGGGCGGTGACTAATCCCAGCGCGAGCCCACCAACGATGCCCGCGCTGGTAAGCATCAGCCCTTCCAGAAAAACCTGTTGCAGCACACCGAGACGCTGCGTACCGATGGCCCGCAGCACCGCGATTTCACCGCGTCGTTCATTCACCGATAACGTCACCAACGTTGCGACCAGCAGGAAGCCGATACCGAGACTGATCGCGCCGAGCACGAAGGCCAACTGCCGGAAGTAGGAGAGCCGCTCTTCCACCTGACGAATCGCCGTTTCGGTGGAGATCGCCGTGACACGCGGCTGCGTGGTGGCAATCCAGGCGCGCACCGCCTCCACCGACGCGGAATCACTCAACCGCGACTCGGCCATCGCCAGTGACATACGGTCGCGAAAGCCTGGCCCCAGCAACTGACGCAGCAAGGCCAGGTCGAGCGCCATGACCGGCGTTTCGCCAGGCACATAGATGAACCGCCCCATGCCACCGATAACCACGCGGCTTGATCGGGCGGCGGTGCGCAACTGCGCATCGAGTCCCGATGAGATGGTGATGGTGTCGCCGACCGCACGGCCCGCGCGTGTGAGAAAGGTCTGACTGACGACGATCCGGGGCAGCGGCGCCACCGCGCTGGTACCAGCGGCCGAATCGGCGCGGGTGATGTCGGTGCCGGCTTCGAGCGTGTAGTCCCCTTGTACCTCACGCTCGAGCCCCAACGTGAACGCCGACGGAATCCGGCTGCCGTCAATGGTGAGCGTGGCGCCGAGCGATGGGCTGACGGCCTTGATGTCGGGATTGGCGCGCAACGCACGCACAATCGCGCCGGCACCGTCGATGGTGGCCTCGCTGTCGAACGGCAAGGTGCCCTTGGGCGATACGCGGAGTTGGTAGCCGCGCGTGAGCAGCAGCGAGCGGAAGGACTCGCTCATGCCGGTGGCCAGCATCACCATGTCGAGCAGTAGCGCCGCGGCGACCGCGATGCCAAGCATCGCCAACGTGGTACGAGCAGGATGTCGGCGCAGCGTCGCCGAGGCCATCAGGAATCGCATCGCTCAGCGCCCCATGAGCGACAGCGGTGACGACTTCACCAGTCGCCAGCCGGCCGCGGCCCCGGAGCCGATGCCCAGCACGAGCGAGAGACCGGTGGCGAACGCGAAGATTTGCGGCGTGAGCAGCGCGAACACCAGCGGCGTGCGATACAGCTGCTGAAAATGTGCATTCACCAGCAGCGACGCGATCCACCCGATCCCGGCGCCGAGTACACTGCCGATGATCGACACGAGGGCGGCCTCGATCACGATCGCGCGCACCACAGTGGCGCGGGAGATCCCCATGAGCCGGAGCGCGGCGATATCACGGCGACGTTCTTCCACGCTGAGCAGGAGCAGACAGAGCAGGAACACCGCACTGGCCACCACGGTGATGATGCCGATGGCGGTGTGAAAGCGTTCGACCACGCGAAAGGTGCGTGAACTCTGCACGGCCACATCGCGTGACTTGTGCGCGCGGAAGCCAAAGGCCACATGGTTGATGCGCACCAACGCCGAGTCGATCGACTGCCCCTCGCGTGTGCCGACGGCAAAGCGATCCACCCGATCGTCGAGATCGAGCAGCTGTTGCAGCTGATCGAGGTGCAGCCGTACGCGATACTCGCGACGCGCCACCTCGGCCGGATCCGCCTTTCGCTCGTAGATCGCCGCAATCGTGGCGCTGTCTCCGGGCTCGCCGGGCCGGGCCGAGATCCGAACGCGGGCGCCGACGGCGAGTTCGAGGTCCTCGGCCATGCGCGCGTCGATGGCGATGCCGCGTTGCGCGACCGCGTGTGTCGCGATCGCGCGTTGGGCGGCAAGCGGCGGTGCGATGGCCACGCCCAGCGCGATCGCGACGACGCCCCGCAGGAGCGCCCTCACCAACGATCGCTCAACGAGCGGGAGACTTGCGCGATTTCGCTTTGGGAGCGGCAGCGGACGGAGGCGAGCCAGGAGTGCCAAGAGCATGAGCAGGGCGTGGACCAGTCGAGGGCATCGCTTCCACCAATACCTGAGCGGCCAGATTGGGTCCCACCACCTGCTCGATCTCCCCGATTCGCAGCGTGAGCGGACCCTCGAATGGGGCGCGCGACAGCATCGTGACCTCGGCGCCCGGCTGCAGCGCAATTTCTGCGAGATAGCGCAGCAACGCCGGATTCTTGTCGCTCACGCGCAGCATGCGCGCCGTTTCGCCCACCGGCAACTCGGCCAGCGTGCGGTGCGGCTGCTCAGTCACGATACCGTCGACGGTGGGAATCGGTGCCCCGTGCGGATCGGCGGTGGGATGACCGAGCGCGGCCGCCATGCGCTCAATGAGATCATCGGACGCGGCGTGCTCGAGGCGCTCGGCTTCGTCGTGCACGCGATCCCAGGGATACCCGAGGACGCCGGTGAGATACGACTCGAGGATGCGATGACGGCGAATGGTGCGGAGCGCCGCCTGCCGCCCGCGCGGCGTGAGCTGCACGCCGCGATACGGCACGTGATCGAGGTAGCCCTGCGTGGCGAGCCGACGCACCATGCCGGTTACCGAGGCGGGCGCCACGTCGAGCGCGTTCGCCACATCACTCGTGGCGGCGGCGCCGAATCGACTCTCGAGCTTGTAGATCGCCTTGAGGTAGTCCTCGACCGGCTCGGTCAATGCCGGCGGCGGAACCACCTTGGGCGAAGCAGCGTCACGCGCGTTCATGCTCAAAGATCAGCGGGAGACGGCGCGAGCGGGCCCCCCAACGGGCCCTCGGACCATGAGCACGGGCACCATCGTCCGATGGCGAACAGAATTGGCCGTGGTGCCATAGATCACGTCCTGAATACCCTTGTGACCGTGCACCGCCATGGCGATCAGGTCGCATTGCTCACGATCGGCCGCGGCCACGATCTCGGCCGCGGGATCACCGCCGGCCAGAATAGACTCCGTCTCGAAGCCATCGCCGCGCAGCGAGGCGCAGCAGGTTTCGATGTACTCGCGGTCCAGCCGCATCTCTTCCGATTCTCGGAGCTTGAGCGAGAGCTGGTGTCGTGCCGCCCAGCCATCGGCCACGTGAATCAGCACGATCGACGACGCGCAGAGCTGCGCCAGCTGCCGCACATGCGCGAGGATGACCTGGTCGTACGCGGAGTGCTCGAGGGGCACGAGAATGCGACGATACATCAGGCAATCCACCCGCGAATGGTTTGGACGAGCAACCAGATATTCAGCGTCGCGATGACGCCCGCCACGGCATAGGCCGCCATGCGCAGTCCGACCGAATTCACGAACTCGCCCATTTTTGCTCGGTCGGAGGTGAAGCGCACGAGGGGGAACACGGCGAAGGAGAGCTGCAGCGACAGAATGACCTGGCTAAAGATCAGCAGTTTGGCCGTGCCGCTCTCCCCGTAAAGTACCGCCACGAACGCCGCCGGCACGAT
The DNA here is from genome assembly GCA_002737115.1 of Gemmatimonadota bacterium. Taxonomy (GTDB): domain Bacteria; phylum Gemmatimonadota; class Gemmatimonadetes; order Gemmatimonadales; family Gemmatimonadaceae; genus Gemmatimonas. The sequence goes on from NSHR01000040.1 coordinate 21,144, forward strand.
AGCGATCGCCCGCGTGATCAACCGACGCAGCCACGGACGAATGCGGAGATTGAGGAACCCTTCCATCACGATCTGGCCGGCCAACGTCCCGGTCAGGGTGGAGTTCTGCCCCGAGGCCAGCAGCGCCAGAGCGAACACCGCACTCGCGCCCGCCACGCCTAAGAGCGGCGTGAGGAGCTTGTGGGCGTCCTGAATCTCGGCGACGTCGGTGTTACCGCTGGTGTGAAACGTCGCCGCCGCCACGATCAGGATGGCCGCATTGATGAAAAGCGCAAAGCTGAGGGCGATCGTGGAGTCGAGAAACGCAAAGCGTACCGCCTCGCGCTTGCCTTCCGCGGTTTCCTCGTACTTTCGCGTCTGCACGATGGACGAGTGCAAATACAAATTGTGCGGCATCACGGTGGCCCCGAGAATACCGATCGCGATATAGAGCATCTCCGGGTTGGTGAAGATCTGCGTGGTCGGGATGAATCCCCGCGCCACGGCGCCCATGTCCGGCTTCGCGATGAACAGTTCGAACAGGAAGCACCCGCCCACGACCGCGATCAGCGCGATCACGAGCGCCTCGAGCATGCGGAAGCCCTTGTTCTGCAAATACAGCACAATCAACACGTCGACGGCGGTGATCGCGATGCCCACAGGGAGCGTGATCCCAAAGAGCAGATTGAGGGCAATCGCAGTGCCGATCACCTCGGCCAGGTCGCACGCAGCGATGGCGATTTCGCACAGCACCCAGAGGCCAAAGGCGACGGGCGGCGAATAGTGGTCACGACAGGCCTGCGCGAGATCGCGACCGGTCACGATACCGAGCTTGGAGGCGAGTCCCTGCAGAAGCACCGCCATCAGGTTCGACAGCAGGATCACCGACAGCAGCGTGTAGCCGAAGCGCGACCCACCGGCGAGATCGGTCGCCCAATTGCCCGGGTCCATGTAGCCCACGGCGACCAGATACCCCGGTCCGGCGAACGCCACCATTTTCCGGAACCAGGTGGCGCCGTTCACATTGACGGAGCGGTGCACCTCGGCCAGCGAGGGCGCCAACCGCGCCCGACGCCAGCCGGGCTCCTGGGCGGACGGCGTACCCGCGCCGGGGTCGTGGTCCGGAGGTGCGGTCGGGTCAGTATTTGTAGCAGCCATGTTCGTAAGTTAGGCTAACCTAACTTTTTGGCAAGGCGAACACCCCCGGCGCCTCGCGCCGTTACCAGCCGGCGGCGGTTCCGTCGCGACGCGGGTCGGCCACGCCGATCCGCCTGCCGTCTTTGCGCACGAACACCGCGTGGACGCCACCAAAGCTGATATCACGCACGCGACTGGCCGGCGAGTAGCCGCGCGTGACGAGCGCCTGATACACGCTCGTGGAAAAGCCCGGCTCGACTTCGACTTCCTTCATGGTGCTGCTGGCGTGGATGCGTGGCGCCGATAGTGCGACGGCGGGATCTTCCCCGAAGGCGAGCATGCGTATCGCGACCTGCATGATTGCCGGCTGGATGTACTGCGAGCCGGCGGCGCCGACCACGAGACGCACCTGGTCGCCGTCAAGAATCAGCGTCGGCGCCATGGTGGAGTTCGAGTAGCGATTCGTGCCACGCGTTTTGGCGTCGAAATTGCTGCCGCCGGAGTTCAGAAAGAAGCCGTCGGTGTACACGCCCGAGCCGAACAGTACGCCAACGGTCGTCGTGGCGGACACGGCGCTGCCGTCGCCGTCCACGACGGCGAGGTGCGACGTGAAGCTCTGGCCCTCTTCCGCCGTCGTGGTGTCGCGCGGTGCGCTGTTCGCAGAACCTGTGCGCAGAACCGCTGACGCCGGATATGGATTGTACTTTCCACAATTGCCCGCGGCCGCGAGCGTATCGAACGCCCATGGATTGCCGGCGACGACCGTGTCGGGCAGCGCGCCACCAACGAGTCCGGCACGCGAACGCGCGAAGCCGGGATGCACGACGCCATGCGCCGGCACGCGTAGTGCCGCCGGGTCGCCGCGATACGCGCCGGCGTCAGCGTTCCCGATGCGCATGATGTCGGCCAGCTTCGCAACGGCCGCGCCGTTCTCGGTGAACGACCCGGCGTCGGCAACGCCCGCGGCATCGGCCATCTGCAGCATCTCGAGTACCGCCGCGCCACCCATTGGCGGCGGCGCGCCAAGCAGCGTGTACCCGCGCCACATCGTGCAGAGCGGCCGCATCGCCGTTACGGGATAGCTATTCATGTCGCGCACCGTGATCAGGCCGCCCTGCGCCTTTACCTTGGCCGACAAGCGCTCGGCGATGCCGCCGTTGTAGAACCCAGTGGCGCCTTCGCTCGCGATGCGCTGCAGGGTAGCAGCGAGCTCCGGCTGCACGAGACGATCGCCGGGGCGCAGCGCCTCGCCACGCGGCATGAACCGCGCAGCCGCCAGCGAATCGGCCATCAGCTTGTCGCGCGACGACACGATGGTGCGGGCCAGCAGTGGCGACACGATGAACCCGTCACGCGCCAGGGCAATGGCGGGCGCCAGAACCTGCGCCCGCGTGAGCTTGCCCCACTTGGTATGTGCGTCGAGCACACCAGCCACCATGCCCGGCGTTCCGGCGGCGCGTCCCGGACGACGGCCACGCGAGGTGTCGGCGCGGGCCCATGCCGCGTCTTCCCCAGCTCTCGCATAGAACGACAGATGCTCGACCGTCTTCGTCTTCGCGTTGAAGAAGGTCATCGCGCCACCACCACCGAGTCCGGTCTGCGACACGTCGGTGACCGAGAGCGCGAACGCGGTCGCGGCGAACGCGTCGACCGCATTGCCGCCCTGCGCGAGGATCGTGGCACCGGCGGCGGCGGCATCGGGATGCGAGGCGGCGACCATGCCGCGGTCGCTCTCGACACGCTTCCCGGACATCGGCGCGACGGCGGACGACGGGCGCATGCAGCCCGTGCCTAAGACGCCGGCGAGAAGGATGGCCATTGGGGCTACGGTACGAGCGGAGCGGTGAAGGGCGGGACAGGTTGGCAACATCAAACCCTCTGGTGTGAGGCGAGTAGGTGCAGTGCTGAAGCTATGGACTGACGAGCGCGAGCAGTTGCCGCACGATGCGTTCGGTAAGTCCCCAGACGATATGCTGCTCCACGCGAAAAGCCGGAAAGGTGGCGCGGTTTCCGTTGACCTCCACCACATACTCGGCCTGCGAGCGCTCCTGCTGCAATTGTGCGAGCGGCACCCAGAATGTGGCCGCCACTTCTTCGCTGGGCGTAAGCGTCACGTCGGGTTCGACGATCGCCACGAACGGCCGGATGATGATCGGCGGCAGCGAGCGGTTGCGCGGCGCGAGATCATCGAGGCGTCCAAGCATTCGCCCCTGCGTGAGATCGAGCGCAAGCTCTTCCTGCGTTTCCCGAACGGCGGCGACTTCGAGCGAGGCATCACCGGGTTCGAGGCGACCACCAGGGAACGCCATGTGGCCGCTCCACGGATCACGCGCTAGTTCGGCGCGCTTGATGAATAACAATTCTGGCGCACTGTCGACCACCCGCAGTACGGCGGTCACCGCCGCTAGCCGCGACTCGGCCGTCGGTGATGCATCGACGGGGACGCGGCTCGCCAAACGTTCGGCGAGTCGCGACACGTCGGCGTGCTGGAGTGCCCGTTGCAGGCGTTGGTCGCGCGCCGAATCGCTCAGTCGGCCACCGCGCCACCGGAGGCGACCCAATCGCGGAAGCCGCCGGCCAGCGAGGCGACGTTCGTATAGCCCATCTCCATCAGCGTACGCGCCGATAGGGCGGAGCGATTGCCGCTGGCGCACATGAGCACGACCTGCGCGTCACGGGGTACGCGTGATTCGATTTGACTCTCAAGCACGCCGCGACCGATGTACTGCGCCGGTGCCGCATGGCCAAGGTTCCACTCGTTCTGTTCACGGACGTCGATGAGCACCACCGGTTCGCCGGCGGCGAGGCGGTCCTGCACTTCGCGCGCTGTGACTTCGGCGACGCTCGCCTTCGCTTCGGCGATGAGTTGTTGTGCGGTCTTCATATGCGTGCTCGGGAGTGAGTCAGTGAAAGCGCGAGACAGCCGTGGTGTGAACAGACAACGTGCGGGCGTCGGCATCCAAGGTCGCCATCGCGCCGAACGGCACCGTCCACTGATCAGCAATATGGCCGACCGGAATTCCGTGCAGCGTCGGGACCTGTAACGCGTCCGCCAGTTCTGTCACGATCGCCTCGACGGTGCGCGTGCCGTCTTCCGTGGTGTCGGGACAGTCGGTGCAGTGCCCGAAGGCCACGCCCACACAGCCGTCGAAGGCCCCCGCGAGCCGCAGCTGGGTGAGCATGCGATCGAGACGGTACGTGGCCTCGCCGACATCTTCGAGCACCACGATGGCGTCGCGACAGTTAACGGCCCACGGTGTGCCGCACAGCGACGACACGAGCGCGAGGTTGCCGCCAACCAGCCGCCCGGTAACCCGGCCTCCGCGCACCACGCGCGCATCGGGCGCCGTACCACAGCTGTCGGTGCCAGCCTGCAGCGCGCGCACGAGAGAGTCGCGCGAAAAATCGGAGAGGGGTGCGCGGGCCGTGGGCCCGTGGTAACTCACGAGACCGGCGTGCTGCCACGCGGCGTGGAGGGCCGTGATGTCGGAATAGCCGAGCAACGCCTTCGGAAAGCGCTGCAGGAGCTCAACCGAGAGTCGCGGGAGCAAGCGTGCCGCACCATAGCCGCCCCGCAGACACCAGATGCCGTCGATGCGGTCGTCGTGCAACGCCGCGAGGAGATCGTCGCCGCGCTGCGCATCATCGCCGGCGAAGTACCCGGTGCGACGGAGGGCGTGCTGACCGACCTGCACCTGCCACCCCAGCGACTCGGCCGTCGCGACGGCGCGTTCGAGCTCATGGGGCCCCTGCAGCGGTCCGGATGGCGAGATCATCGCGACCCGGGCGCCGGCGGTGAGCGGTGGCGGCACGCGGAGGGCACGCGCGTACGCCGCACCACGAGGTTCACCCTCGGGAAGATCGAAAGTACCAGCCGGCGCGACCATGCGTGAACGTATCGGTCCTGACTCGGGGGAGCAACGGAATGGTCCCGACTCGTCACGAAACGCGCGGCACGCTGCCGTTAAGCGAGCCGAGCGGCGAGTTTGTTTCGATAATGTCAAGCTTTCTCCTAGGTTTGCCGTCGATCTCGCTGCTGGGTGCCGCGTCGGCAGCCCTGGCCGCCGCCCCGTGGATGGCCGCTCCGCTCGTGTTGGCCCGGCGGCTCCAGTCCACGCCCAGCCTCGACGACGTCGACGTGGCGGGCATCACCGCCGCCCCGACACCGCGGGTGAGCATTGTGCTCCCGGCGCGCAACGAGGCGGTCCACATTGCCGCGTGTATTCGCAGCATCCGCGCCTCGACTTGGCCCGACCTCGAGCTCATCGTGGTCGACGACCACTCAACCGACGGCACCGGCGATCTGGCGCGCGAGGCCGCCGCCGGCGACCCCAGAGTGACGATCGTGAACGCCCCGGACTTGCCGGCGGGCTGGTTCGGCAAGCAGTGGGCCTGTCAGTCGGGCGCGGTGCATGCCACGGGATCGCTGTTGCTCTTCACCGACGCCGACACCCGTCATGCCCCCGACCTCGTGGGGCGCATGGTCCGCATGCGCGAGCGCCGAGGGGCCGAACTGCTGTCGGTGGCGGGACATCAGGAAATGGGCACCGTGTGGGAGCGCGCCGTCCAGCCATCGGTCTTCACGCTCATTCTCACGCGGTACGGTGGGGCGGACGCGATCGAGCGAGCCACCAAGCCGCGAGACGTCGTGGCCAACGGCCAGTGCTTCATGATGTCGCGGCGCGTGTACGACGCCATCGGCGGCCATGAGCCGGTGCGCGGCTACGTGGTGGAAGATGTGATGATGGCACAGGCCATTCAGGCGCGTGGCGACCGCGTGTCGCTGGCGCTGGGGATCGGCCAGCTGAGCACGCGGATGTACGACGGCTTAGAGAGCCTGATGAAAGGCTGGGGCAAGAATATGTACGCCGGTGGACGCCACGCGATGTGGTGGGGCGCGATCGGACAGCGGCTCTACCCGCTGTTCCTGCTGGCGTTTCCCCTCGGCGTGCTGATGCCGTTCGTGGCGCTGACGTGGTGCGTGTTCGCCACGCTGCTGGGCGGCACGGTGAGCACGGGGCTGCTGCTCTGGAGCGCCGCCACGAGTGCGGCGATCCTGACGTCATTCGCGGCGGCGAACCGACTCAATGGTGACCCGATTCGCCGCGCGCTGCTCGCCCCGCTGGGCGGGGCCATCGTACTGGCGATCTGCGTGTTGGCGATCGCACGCGGTAACAACGTGCGCTGGAAAGACCGCGGGTACGTGTCGCAGTAGCGCGCACGTGCTAGTGCGCGAGTCGCTCCGCGCGTTCGAAGTACGCGGCGCGCAAGCGCTGCGCCACCGGGCCCGGTGCTCCGCTGCTCACGGTGTGGTCGTCGATCGTGGTGACCGGCAGGATGAAGCTTGTGGCGCTGCTCATGAAGCATTCGTTGGCCGACTTCGCCTGGGCGACGGTGAAGGCCCGTTCGCGCACCGGCACACCGGCGGCGTGCGCGAGCTCCAGCACAACGTCACGCGTGATGCCGGCCAAAATATCGCTCGAGAGCGGACGCGTCTGCACCACGCCGTCGTTCACGATCCAGAGGTTGCTCGAGCCACCCTCGGTCACGAGGCCGTCTTCGTGCATCATCGCTTCGAAGGCCCCTCCGGCACGCGCGGCCTGCTTAGCGAGCACCTGCGCCAGCATGCTCGTGCTCTTGATGTCACACCGATTCCACCGCATGTCCGGTACCACCAGCAGTCGCACCCCCGACGCATTCGGATCGGTACGCAACAGCTTCGGTCGCGCGTACGCGAACATCGTGGGCGTGACGTTGGCCGGGAACGGAAAATCACGCTCGGCCACACCGCGCGTGACCTGCAGATAGACTAGCCCTTCGACCACACCATTATCGGTGGCCAGCTGCTGCATCACACTCAGCCACGCGACGGCCGGCTGTGTGTTGGGGATGCCGATGGCAGCCAGCGAGCGCCCGAGCCGCACGAGATGCCGGTCGGCGTCGAGCAGCTTGCCGTTTAACACGGCCGCGACTTCGTACACGCCGTCGCCGAAGAGCAGGCCGCGATCGAAGATGGACACGTGCGCGTCCTGTTCCGCGACGAAAGATCCGTTGAGCCAGCAGACGGGCATGGGGATTCGTGCGATGAGGAAGAAGAGAGCCGTACGGCGCGCGGCGGCAAAACCCACGCTATCCAATATAGCCGCGCTGACCGCCACGCGCTGCGAAGGCCCTGCTGGCGCACTTCTGGTGACACAGCTTCGCGGGAGTGATCCCACTGTGGCCGCGTGCTCACACTCCGCGCCGCCGCCCAACTGCTCACGCAAGCCGACTCCCGCCAGTCGCTGCGCCCGATCGCCCAGGCCATGGGCTTCACCGCGACACCGACCGCGCTCTCCGTCGATAGTCGCGATCGCCTGCACATCGACGCGCTGGCGAGCAGCGCCGAATTGGTGCGCGGGGCGGGCACGCTGCGATTGCTCTGTGCGGAACTGGCGCCTCCCACCGACCTCGCCGGCGCCACCGATCCACGTGAACTCACCAAGCGTCTTGCTGCCGCGCTCCTACAACAGGCCCCGGCGCGACACTGGTGCCTGATCACCCTCGATGCGCGCCAGCGCACCCTGTGCATTGCCACGGTGTGCGCGCACAGCAACGGTCCTCGCGTGGCCGCGCTGCGCATCGATCGCACGCGTGTACTCGACTCCGACGCCGACACTTTCCGCACCCTCGCCGCCGTGACCGAGCAGGATGCGCTGCTCCGTCACGCGCGCTTCACTGACATCCTACAACGCGAAGCGCTATCGAATCGCTTCTATGGCATTCTCGAGCGTGCGGTCACCACGCTCGCCACAGATGTCACCGGCCCGGCCGCGCAGACCGCGCTACCCGCCGAACGCCGCGAGCTGGCCCTGCTCTGCACCAGTCGGTGTCTGTTTCTGGCGTTTCTGGAAGCCAAGGGATGGCTCGACCACCGCCTCGACTTTTTGTTGCATCACACCACCGCGCAGCTCGAGGCCGGCGGTCAGCTGCATCAGCGGCTGCTACGTCCGTTGTTCTTCGGCACGCTCAATACACCACGTCGGGATCGTGCCCCCGCCGCCCGTCGGTTCGGCGCGGTGCCGTTTCTCAACGGCGGGCTGTTTTCCCCAACGCCACTCGAGAAGCGGCTCCGAACGCTGCGCTTCAGCGACGACGCCATCGCCCATCTCGTGGGCTCGGTGCTCGACCGGCATCGCTTTACGGCGCACGAAGACTCCACCAGTTGGTCGGAAGCAGCAGTCGATCCCGAAATGCTCGGACGCGCCTTCGAATCACTCATGGCCACCGACGAGCGCCGACGGTCTGGCGCATTCTACACCCCACCCGCCCTCGTCGATCAGGTCGTCCGCGATGCCCTGTACTCGGCACTTCCAGATCTCCCCGCCGATGCGCTCGACGACACGACCACGCCGCTCCTGCTCTCTCCCGCGACCCACAATGCCCTGCACCGCCTGCGCATTCTCGACCCGGCCTGCGGATCCGGAGCCTTTCTGGTGCACACGCTCGAACGCCTCAGCATCCTGCACCAACGCACCCAATGCGCCACGGGCGCGCCCACCGCGACCGACGCGCATCACATCCGACGACAGATCCTCACACACTGCATCTTCGGCGTGGATCGCAATCCGGTCGCCGTCTGGCTGTGCGAGCTGCGCCTCTGGTTGTCGGTGGTCATCGCATGCGCGGAATCCGAGATCACCCGCGTGCCGCCGCTGCCCAACCTGGATCACCACATCCGTGTGGGCGACTCGCTCGCTGGCGGCAACTTCCGTTTCGCTCCGCCCAGCGCCCGCGCACTGACCACGCTGCGCGAGCGCTACACGCGCGCCAGCGGCC
>NSHR01000041.1 GCA_002737115.1 Gemmatimonadota bacterium
AAGAGTTGAAGTCAGAAAAGGATATGCCGCACGATCGTGTCACCGTGATCGCGGCCGTTCTCAATGAAAATACGATTCGCCGACAGGCCAGAGGCGATCACTCCCGCAAGGTAGACACCCCTGACCGGTGTGGCCATCGTGAGGGGGTTGTGCGCCGGAATGCCGCTGCCGGGCTCAATGGGCACGCCCACCGCCTCCAGCAATCCGGTTTCCGGCAGATAGCCCGTCATCGTGTACACCTGCGTGGCCGGCACGCGGAGCTCGCCGTTAGGCCCCGCCACCACCACCACGTCGGGCTCGATCGCCACCACGCGACTGTCGTAGTGCGCCTGAATGCTGCCCTCGTGAATGCGCGCCTCGATCTCCGGACGCACCCACGGCTTCACCCCGTTGTCGAGCGTCGCGCCCACGTGCACCATCGTGACGTGTCCACCAGCCCGGTACATGTCGAGCGCGGCGTCCACCGCCGAATTGCCGCCGCCCACGATCACCACCGGTTCGCGCCAGGCCGTGTGGCCTTCCACGTAGCCATGACGCACGTGTGGCAACGACTCGCCCGGAACCTGCAGCAGATTGGGACGGCCGAAATACCCCGTCGCGATGATCACCGCATGCGCCGCCGTTTCCATCACCTCGCCACTGCGTTTCACGCTGCGCAGCAGCCACTGCGCCGCACGGGTGGGCATCGGCGCGCCGGCCGGGGGATCGAGGTGCACGGGACGCATCGACTCCACCGCTTCATATTGCCGCACCGGCACGTCGTACATGGACGCCACGCCGCGATAGTAGGCCAGCGCGTCACGACGCGTCGGCTTGTCGGTGGCCACCAGAAACGGCACACCGCCGATCGCGATGCGTTCGGCGGTGCTGAAAAACGTCATGTACGTCGGATAGCTCGCGATGCCGTGCACGATGCAACCACGATCGAACACCGCCACCGACAAGCCCCCACGAATCGCCGCGATCGCCGCCGCCAAACCACACGGCCCCGCGCCGACGATCGCGACGTCCACGTACGTCGTCAGTGCCGTGCTCATACGACGACCGCGTGAACTCCAATGATCTGGTCGCGACGGGTCCCGACGCTCACGTACGCGATCGGCGTTTCACACAGCGCCTCGAGCCGATCCAGATACGCCCGCGCCGCCGCCGGGAGATCTTCCAGCTTCCGCGCGTCCTGCGTGGACTGATTCCACCCGGGCATCGTCTCGTACACCGGCTCAGCGTGCTCCAGCAGCTGCAGGTCGGCTGGGAATTCCGTGTGCACGACGCCGTTGATGCGGTAGCCCGTGCACACCAGCAGTTCATCGAGCGTGTCCAGCACGTCGAGCTTCGTAATCGCCAGCGCCGTCAATCCGTTCACCCGCGCCGCGTACCGCACCACCACGCCATCGAACCAGCCACAGCGACGCGCGCGACCTGTTGTGGCCCCGAACTCATGACCTAACGTGCGCACCTGCGTCTGCAGTGGTTCGGCAAACTCCGTCGGCAGCGGACCATGGCCCACGCGCGTCGTGTACGCCTTTACCACGCCGAGCGCGCACTGCAACGACATCGGCGAAATGCCGACACCCGTGGCCGCGCCACCTACCGTGGTATTGCTCGACGTCACGAACGGATACGTGCCATGATCGATGTCGAGCATCGACCCCTGTGCGCCTTCCAGCAGCACGGCCGCTCCGCTCTTGATCGCGCGATGCACACACAATCCCACGTCGTCGGCCAGGCCAAGCAACCGTGGTGTCAACGCATCGAGTGTAGCAATCGTGTCGTCCACCGACGCTCGCAACTCGGAGCCGGACCGTTCGAGCTGTGCATTCGCCCGCTCCACGCCCGCCGTCACGAGTTCACGCAACCGCGTCGGATTCCGAAGATCCAGCACGCGCACACCACGGCGCGCCACCTTGTCTTCGTAGGCCGGACCAATGCCACGACCAGTCGTGCCGATGGCTTTGCTGGCCGCGCTCGCCTTGTCCACGAGCTTGTGGTACGGCATCACCAGATGGGCCCGCTCGCTCACGTACAGCCGCCCCTCCACGTCCACACCATCGGCGATCAGCTCGTCGACTTCCGTGAACAGCGTCTCCGGGTCCATGACCACGCCGTTGCCGATGGCACACCGCACCCCGGGGTGCAAAATGCCGCTCGGGATCTGGTGCAACACGAACGATTTGTCCCCGATATGCACGGTGTGGCCGGCATTCGCCCCGCCCTGATAGCGCACCACCCAATCGGCCTTCTCGGCGAGGACATCCACCAGCTTGCCCTTCCCCTCGTCGCCCCACTGGGCACCCACTACCACCACCGTACGTGTCGTCGAATCGAACATGCGAATCCCTGGCTCCGGCGGCTCGGTGCCGCGCACAAAAAACGCCCCGCGGACAACCCGCGAGGCGTTGAGGAAATCTAGGTTCCGACCACGGCCGCCGCCATGACTAACACTGCTACCACGACACCGATGCCCACTTTGGCGGCCGCGGCGACCACGCGGCCCACCAACGCCCCAGTGGCCACCCGGACCGGCGCGCCGCGCGCCGCGCGCGCCACCGAGAGCTCGGCCACCAGTGCCCCCAGGAAGGCGCCAGCGAACGCGCCAATGAGCGAACCCACCACGGGCACCGGAATGCCCACCACGGCCCCCACCAGACCGCCAAGGACCGCGCCCCACGAGGCTCGGCGCGAGCCCCCGTATTTCCGGGTGTAGCGGGCCGATATGGTGAACTCGAGCACCTCCGCCGCCACGACCAAAGCACCCGCGCCGGCCATCGTCCACAGCCCGATGCCGCCCAGCGGCACCAGCACCCAGTGCAGCAGCGCGGCGCCCAGCATCACCCATAAGCCGGGCAAGCCGAACGGAATCAGGAGCAAACCGCCCACGAGGGCGGCGCCAAGCAGCGCCAGAGAGAGCATAGCCGACTTACGCCGGCAGCAGCCCCGCTGTTTCGAGACGAGCCCGCACGACAGCGACCTCCTCGGCGCTGGCTGCCAGCAACGGACGGCGCGGCGGTCCGCCATGCAGCCCCACCAAGTCCAGCGCCGCCTTGATCCCCGCCGGGCCCATCGCGCCGGCGATGTCCGTGGCGAGTGGCGCCAACCGTGCCTGCAGCACCGTCGCGCCGTCGACATCGCCCGCGCGGAACGCCGTGACCATCTCACGCACCAGCGGGCCGGCATACAGCGCGATCGCCAGAATGGCTCCCGACGCGCCAGCCGCCAACGCCGGCACCACCGTCGCCCCACTGCCGGTCAGTACGCGAAAGGTCGGCCCCTGCGACTCGAGATACTGCGTGAACACCGGGATGTTACCCGCGCTGTCCTTCATGCCGATCACATTCTCGTGCTGTGCCATCTCGTGCACGAACGCGGGGCTCAACACCAAATGCGCATAGGCCGGCATGTTGTACAGCAGCACCGGCAGCGGACTCGCATCGGCCACCGCACGGAAATGCGCCAGCAAGGCCGGCTCCGTCATGCGCTTCAGGAAGTAGTGCGGCGAAATCACCAGCGCGGCGTTCGCACCCGCGGCCTTCGCGTCATGCGCGCGGGAAATCGTCTGCCGTGTACTCTCGCTGCCCACGCCGGCCAGCAGCCACTGGTCGTCGGAGAGACGCGCCCGCGCCCACGTCAGCAGCTGACGACGATCCTCGTCGTCCAGCAGCGCGGATTCGCCGCTCGAGCCGGCCACGAGGACACCGTCGACCCCATGGCCGACGTACGCATCGATGTTGGACTGGAACGCGGCGCGGTCGAGATCACCCGTCGCGGTAAAGCAGGAGGCGGCGGGCACCATGAGCCCACCAAGGGGAGTCTTCGGCATAAAGAAAATCTAATCCGTCGCCCAGGTTCACGAATCCCGCCGCGCCCAGATCAGGCGAGGAGCTCCGTCGGAACGGTCACCGCGTCGAGGCCCATGTAACCGCGCACCTCTCGCATGGTCTCGCGCGCGATACCGCGCGCCGTCTCCGCCCCGCCGGCCAGTGCATCGAGCACCCGCTGCGGCTCGGCGTCCAACGCCTCGGCCCGCCCGCGGATCGGCGCGAGTTCCTGCACCATGCTTTCCTGCAACACCTTCTTGCAATCCATGCACCCCCAACCGGCACTGCGACACTGTCCATCGACCTGCGCCACCGTCTCCTCGCGGCTGAAGGCCTTATGCAGCTGGAAAATGTTGCACACCTCGGGACGACCGACATCCGTCTTGCGAACGCGCTGCGGATCGGTCATCGCCGGACGCAGCTTCGCCCAAATCTCGTCGTCGGTCTCCATCAGGCCGATCGTATTTCCGAGCGACTTCGACATCTTCGACTGCCCATCCAGCCCCATGATGCGGCGCGTCGGCGTGAGCAGCGGCTTGGGTTCGGGGAAATACTCCTGCCCGAACTTCGCATTCCACTTGCGCGCCGTATCACGCGCCAACTCGAGATGCTGAATCTGATCTTCACCCACGGGCACGGAATCGGCGCGATACAGCAGAATGTCGGCACTCTGGAGCACGGGATACATCAGCAGCCCGGCGGGAATGCTCTCCACCTTCGACGACTTGTCCTTGAACTGCGTCTGCCGCTCGAGATCCCCAAGGGGCGTCAGCGTCGTGAAGATCCACGAGAGCTCGGTGTGCTCGGGCACATCGCTCTGTACGAACAGCGCCGCCTTGGCGGGGTCAATGCCCGCCGCCAGCAACGACTTGGCCATCCCCCAGCGCCGCGCCCGCAGAACCGCCGGATCATACGTGCCGGTGATCGCGTGATAATCGACGACACAGAACAGGGCGCCAGGATGGGTCTCCTGAAGCTGGACCCAATTCTTGACGGCGCCGAGATAATTGCCAATGTGGAGTTCGCCCGAAGGCTGGATGCCGCTGAAGATGCGTGACATCCTTCAAACGTACCCCCCATGTTTTTCTCCAGCAACGCACCACGATCCGAATGACATCGCCCGCACACCCGAAACGACAGGACTGGCGCGACGCCGCCATCGCCGCCGCCGACACGGCCGCCCGGTTCATCGCGCACGAAGCGCTGTCGCACCGGACGCTGGCCTGGGAGGAAAAAAGCGCCACGGACTTCGTGAGTCGGGTTGATGTCGGGGCCGAGGAGCGCATTCGAGACATGCTCGCCGCGCGTATTCCAGGCATTCGCATGGTGGGTGAAGAGTTGAGTGCCGACGCGCGCCCCGATGACGGACTGGTCGCGATCGTCGATCCGCTCGACGGCACCACCAACTTCCTGCACGGCTTTCCCAACTACGGCGTGTCCATCTGCATCGCGCTCGATGGGGTACCCCAGGCTGGTGTCGTACACGATGTCGCGCGCGGCGGTGTCCTGTATGCGACGGCCAGCGATGGCGCCTTCCTCGACGGCCGCCGCCTGCAGGTGTCCACCACCACGTCCCCGGCCCGCGCCCTCATCGGCACCGGCATCCCGTTCAAAGACGTCTCCCAAGCCGACCGCTACCTTCGCCAGCTCCGGCGTCTCATGCCCATCGTCTCCGGGGTGCGTCGCGCCGGGTCGGCGGCGCTCGACCTCTCCGACGTGGCCCGTGGCCGCTTCGATGGGTTCTGGGAGCTCTTCCTGAACCCGTGGGATCTGGCCGCCGGCGTCCTGCTCGTGCGCGAGGCCGGAGGCCGCGTCACCGACCTCGCGGGACGCAATGCGCGCCTCACGGGTGGGCCAATTGTCGCCAGCAACGGTATGCTTCACGACTGGTTCCTTGATTTGCTCAACGACCCCGACGACACCACCACCGTCCCCGCCCCCGACCCCGCCTGATCGTGTCTCTCGTCGAATGCGTCCCGAATTTCTCTGAAGGCCGCGATCCTGCGGTGATCGCCGCGATTCGCGACGCCATCGCCAGCACACCCGGCGCCCACGTGCTCGATGTGTCCAGCGACCCGTCGCATCATCGCACGGTGATCACCTTCGTGGCGTCGCTCGAGGCGGCCGTCCCCGCCGCCTTCGCCGCGATGAAGGTCGCGCAGGAGCGCATCGATCTCACCACACATCAGGGTGAGCATCCGCGCATCGGGGCCACCGATGTCGTGCCGTTCATTCCCCTCGAAGGCGCGACCATGGAGCACTGCGTCGCGCTGGCGCACAAGCTGGGCGCGCGCGCGTGGGCCGAGCTGGGAATTCCCGTGTACCTCTACGAACGGGCGGCTACGACGCCCGCACGCGAGAATCTCGCCGATGTGCGTCGCGGGGAATTCGAAGGACTGCGCGAGGACATCCGCACGAATCCTGCCCGGAAGCCCGACTTCGGCGCGAACGAACTCCATCCCACCGCCGGCGCCACGGCCGTGGGAGCGCGTCCGTTCCTCGTGGCCTACAACGTCTATCTGGGCGATGCGACACAGCTCCCCGTGGCCAAGGAAGTCGCCAAGGCCATTCGTGGATCATCGGGTGGGCTGCGCTACGTAAAGGGCCTCGGCATGGAGGTCGACGGACAGGCACAGGTGTCGATGAACCTGGTCGATACCGAGAAGACCCCACTGCATCGCGTCTTCGAGATCGTGAAAGCGGAAGCCGCCGCGCACGGCGTGTCCCCCACGTGGAGCGAGATCGTCGGCTTGGTCCCCGAGCGCGTGTTGCTCGAAGCCGGCGCGCGTCACGTGCAGTTGCGTGGGTTCTCCAAAGCCATGCTGCTCGAAACCAAAGTGCGAGAGGTCATCGCCGGCGGCGAGGCACTCGAAGGTTTCATGGCGCGCATCGCCGACGCCTCACCCACGCCGGGTGGCGGCAGTGTCGCGGCGCACGTCGGTGCCCTTGGCGCGGCGCTCGCCCAAATGGTCGCTGGGCTTACCATCGGCAAGAAGAAGTACGCCGCCGTGGAGGAACAGATGAAACAGCTCACCATCGACGCGTACACGCTGCGCCGCCAACTCTCCGAACTGGTGCAGCGCGACGCCGACTCCTACGAACGCGTGCGGACGGCGTACCAGCTGTCGAAGGAGCCCGAACACGCCATCGCGCGCGCCGATGCCATTCGCGAGGCGCTGGTCTTCGCGTCGCGTGTGCCGCTCGAAACGGCGCAACTCGCCGTACAAGTGGCGGGCATCGCCGCCACGGTCGCCGAAGTGGGCAACAGCAACGCGGTCACCGATGCCTGCGTGGCCGCATTGATGGCGGAAGCGGCCTGTAAGGGCGCCGTGCTCAACGTGCGAATCAATGTCGCCTCGCTCGACGAGGAGGGCACGACGATCGGGGCGGAGCTGGCCTCGGCGGCTCGCGCCTGCCTGGATGCGGCGTCGGTGCACGCCCGCGTCGCGGAAGCAGCAGCCGAGCGCGCGATGGCCCCGGCATGAACGGTTGGCGGATCGCCGTGCGCTTGGGCGCGACCACAACACTCACGGTTCAGCTGGCCAAGAAACGCTAGCTATCCGAGCGGCTGCGTGAGAATGCGCGGACCGTGCTCCGTGATCGCCACCGTATGCTCGAAGTGCGCCGAACGTTTAGCGTCGGCCGTCACGACGGTCCACTTGTCGCTGAGCGTCTTGGTCTTCGCGGTTCCGACGTTGACCATCGGCTCAATGGCGATGGTGAGACCGACGCTGAGCTTCTTGCCGCGCTTTGGCTTGCCGTAGTTCGGGATCTGCAGCTCCTCGTGCGGCGAGAAGCCGACGCCATGTCCCACCAGTTCGCGCACCACGGAGAAGCCGGCGGCTTCAACGACCGCCTGCACGGCAGCTCCAATGTCGCCCACATGGTTCTCAGACGTGGCAGCCGCGATCCCCGCATCGAGCGAGCGCTTGGTGACCTCGAGCAGCCGCTGCGTGAGCTCGTCGATCTCGCCGACGGGCACGGTGATCGCCGAGTCGGTGTACATGCCCTCAAGCTTAACGCCGAAATCGAGCTTCACGATGTCTCCGTCGTGAAGCACGCGCTTCCGCGACGGGATGCCGTGCACGACTTCTTCGTTGATCGAGATGCAGGCGCTGCCCGGAAACCCGTAGAGTCCCTTGAAGGCCGGTTCGGCCCCCGCATGCGAGCGGATGAACGCCTCACAGAGCGCGTCGAGTTCGCCGGTGCTGATACCTGGGCGAACATGGGCCTTCATGTGCTGCAGCGTGGCGTACAGCAGAGCGCCGCCGCGTGCCATGATGTCGATCTCGCGCGGTGACTTAAGCAACGTGGCAGGAGCAGATCCGCCGATCCCCATTAGTACCCAAGCACGTGCAAGGCGCGAGCCTCGACTTCCTCGAGAGAACCGATGGCATCGATGCGCACCACCCGGGGGCCATGCTCCTCGTACCAGTTGATCACGGGAGACGTCTGATCGCGATACACCTGCAGACGCTTTCGCACGGCATCGGGCTCGTCATCCTTGCGGCGCACGAGCGTGCCCTGTGGGTCATGTCCGTCGACGGCACAGACTTCACCGGGCTCGCGCCCGAAGAACGGGCGCTGGCAGGCATCGCACGTGGTCCGTCCGCTCAGACGGCGCACCAACTCGTCTTCCGCAATATCGAACAGCAAGACTGCATCGATCTTGCGCCCGATATCTGACAGCATGGCGGCGACACCATCAGCCTGCGGGGTGGTACGTACCACCCCGTCCAAAATCGCCCCCTTGGCTGCGGCCGGAGACGCCAGCGCTTCCTTCATGATCCCCATGATCACGTCATCAGGGACCAGATCGCCGCGATCCATGGCAGCCTTCGCTTCGAGACCGAGCGGAGTGCCGTCACGTACCGCGGCGCGGAGGACATCGCCGGTGGCGATCTTAGGAACGTCAAGGCGAGCGGCAAGCCGCTCGCCTTGAGTCCCCTTGCCCGCACCCGGCGGTCCAAGCAGGACAATGATCATGATCTTCCTTAGAAGCCCTGAGTCGCCTGACGGCCGCGGAAGCGCACGCGCCCCTTCTTCATGAAGCCGTCGTATTTGCGGAGCAGCAAGTGCTGCTGCATCTGCGCCATCGTATCCAACGCGACGCCGACTACGATCAGCAGCGACGTGCCACCAAAAGCGAACGGTACGTTGATCAAACGCGCGATGATGATCGGCATCAGCGCAATGGCTGTCAGGAAAATGGCGCCGGGGAGCGTAATACGCTCCACCACCTGCTCAATGTATTCCGCCGTCTTGGCGCCGGGCTTAATGCCAGGCACGAAACCGCCCTGCTTCTTCAGGTTCTCCGCCAGATCCACCGGATTGAAAATGATGGACGTGTAAAAGTACGTGAACAGCAGAATCAGGATCGCGGAGAGCAGGAAATACAGCCACGGATTCGGACCCTGCGGATTGAACAGCTCCGCAATCTCCTGCGCCTTGGCGTTACCACTGAACTGCGCGATCGCACCGGGAATCACGATCACCGACTGGGCGAAGATGATGGGCATCACACCCGCCGTGTTGATACGGAGCGGGATGAAATTCCGAGCCGCTTCACGCTGACGACCGCGGGCCATGGTGCGCTGCGGGATCTGGATGAGGACGCGACGCGCCGCCACCGTGATCGCCACCACGCCGGCCACCACGCCGACCATCAGAATCGCCAACACCACGAGCGAGAGCACCGGCAAGGCACCCGTCGTCACGAAGTTGAACGACTGGAAAATCGACGGCCACATGCGTTCGACGATCGAGAAGAAAATGATCAGCGACGCCCCATTGCCGAGGCCACGTTCCGTGATCTGCTCACCCAGCCACATCACGAAAATCGCGCCCGTCGTGAGGAACAGCATCATCTGCACCGTAAACCACGGGCCCGGACGCGACACCGCCGCCGGAAGCGACGAGGTGAACAGCGCAAATCCATACGCCTGAATCAGCGCCAGCACGACCGTGAGATACCGCGTGTACTGCGTCAACTTTTTCCGGCCTTCCTCGTCCTTCTGCATCTTGTCCACGTTCGGCAGCACGGCTCCGGCAATCTGGACGAAAATACTCGCCGAGATGTAGGGCATGATACCAAGCGCGAAGACGGTCGCGCGGGAAAGACCACCACCCACGAACATGTCGTAGAGGCCGAGAAGGCCACCGCCCTGCTGGCGGGTGAAGTAGTCGGTCAGCGCTTGGACATCGATCCCGGGCGCCGTGATATGCGCGCCGATTCGATAGATCACCATGCACAGGAACGTGAAGGTGATCTTCTGCCAGAGCTCAGGCGTCCGGTAGATATTCGAGACGGCTTGGGCCGCCGGATTGGGTTGCTGTGCCATGCGCTGGATCGTCTCCGTCAGCCGTCGATGCGGCCACCGGCCGCTTCGATCTTCGACTTGGCACCGGCGCTGATCTTCACGCCGCGTACCGTGAACGCGCGTGACACTTCCCCGTTGTTGAGCAACTTCGCCGGGCCATGACCCGAACGAATGAGCCCAGCCGCGATCAGCGTCTCCACCGTCACTTCGTCCCCGGCAACGCCGGTCAGCGAATCGAGACGCACCACCTGCGCCTCTTCACGGAACGGATTCGTGAAACCACGCTTCGGAATCCGACGCGTGAGCGGCATCTGGCCGCCTTCGAAGTGCGGCTTGCCGCCACCAGGACCGCCATGGCCCGACCGCGCCATGGAGCCCTTGTGACCCTTACCGGACGTCTTGCCCAGACCGGAGCCCGGACCGCGACCCACGCGGCGACGGCCGCGGTGCGAACCCGGCGCCGGCTGCAGGTTGTGCAGGCCGATTTTCTCGACGCCTTCGGCGCCTGAATTGGTAGCCATGTGTTACTCCTCCACCGCCGTCACCAACACCAGGTGACGAACCTGCTTGAGCTGGCCGCGCAGCGAGGCGGAATCCTGCTGCACGACGCTGGCCTGATGATGACGAAGGCCGAGGGCCTCAAGCGTACG
This sequence comes from Gemmatimonadota bacterium, assembly GCA_002737115.1. Lineage (GTDB taxonomy): Bacteria > Gemmatimonadota > Gemmatimonadetes > Gemmatimonadales > Gemmatimonadaceae > Gemmatimonas. The sequence goes on from NSHR01000041.1 coordinate 10,786, forward strand.
ACGCATCCGCCACGAATGGCCGATCGCGCTGCGCACCTGCTTGATAAGAAGCTTGCCGGTTCCCGGCGCTTCGAGCTTCGGGGTCTTCGCCGGACCCTTTGACGGATGCCATACAAACGTACGCGGCATTATGCCACCTCCGCGGCGTCAGGCGAGGCGCCAACCACGGCGACCTTGCGGGCTTCATGCGTTTCCGTGCGCGACTTGGCACGCGACCGATACCCGATCGCCGACACGTCCACACCACGTTCCTTCGCGGCCTGTTCGACCGTAATCAGATGCGTCAGCCCGTCGAGCGCCGCCAGCACCATGTTGTGCGGATTGGTTGAACCCAGCGACTTCGTGAGAATGTCGTGGATGCCGGCGCACTCGAGAACCGCGCGCACCGCACCACCAGCAATCACACCGGCACCCGGCGCGGCGGGCTTCATGAGCACCTTCCCGGCGCCATGCTTGCCGACCACTTCGTGCGGAATCGTCGAGCCCGTGAGCGGGATCTGCACCATCTTGCGACGGGCGGCTTCCACGGCCTTACGGACCGCTTCCGACACTTCGTTCGCCTTACCGGTGGCAAAGCCGACCTTGCCCTGTCCGTCGCCCACCGCGACCAGCGCGTTGAACGAGAACCGACGACCACCCTTCACGACCTTCGCCACGCGATTGATCGCGATCACGTTCTCCACCAGATCGCTCTGCTCACGGTCCTGCGACGGACCACGGCCACCATCACGACCACGGCCATCACGGCCCGCACCCGGACCGCCTTCGCCGCCAGGGCCACGACCGCGACCACCCGGCGCACCACCACCAGGACCGCCACGACCGGCACCAGGGCCGCCACGACCGGCACCAGGGCCACCACGACCGCCGCCCGGGCCACCACGGCCACGACCGCCAGGTCCACCACCACTGCGGGCGCTGCCACCAGGCGCGCCACCGGTTCCTGCTGCGTTAGCCATGATCAGAACTCCAGGCCGCCCTCTCGGGCGCCATCTGCCACGGCCTTCACACGGCCGTGATACTGGTAACCGGCACGGTCGAAGACGACCTTCGCGATGCCGGCCGCCTTCGCCTTCTCAGCAACCTGCTTGCCGACGGCGAGTGCACGCTCCGACTTCGTGCCGTTCATCCCTTCGTCGCCAACGGTCATCAGCGTGCGCTGCGTGACGTCGTCCACGATCTGGGCGTAGATGTGCTTCAGCGAACGGAATACCACGAGACGCGGACGCTCCGCGGACCCGCTCACTGCCTTGCGCACGCGCAGGTGACGGCGCTTACGCCGCTCTGCGTTCGTACGCGGAATCGCGATCTTGGCCATTACTTGCCTCCCGCCTTACCGGCCTTACGCCGGATGACTTCACCCTGATACTTCACGCCCTTGCCCTTGTACGGCTCGGGCTTGCGGAAGCTGCGAATCTCGGCGGCGCTCTGGCCGACCAGCTCCTTGCTCGCGCCTTCGATGACCACGAGCGTCGGCGTCGTGGCGGTAATCTTCACCCCTTCCGGCGCCTTGTACTCGATCTGGTGCGAATAGCCGAGCGACAACAGCGCGCCGTACGGCTTGATCTCGGCCTTGTAGCCGACACCGGTGATCTCGAGCACTTTCTTGAAGCCCGTCGTCACCCCTTCCACCATGTTCGCCACAAGCGTGCGCGTCAGACCGTGCAGCGCCTTATGGCGCTCTTCATCGGTCGGACGCTTCACCAGCAGCTCACTGCCTTCGTGCGAAATGATCATGTCCGCGGGGAGCACACGGGACAGCTCACCCTTCGGACCCTTCACACTGATTTTCGACCCGTCGATCTTCACCGTGACCCCAGCCGGAACCGGGATGGGGCGCTTGCCGATACGTGACATCGCTTCTCCTTACCAGACGAGGGCGAGCAGCTCGCCCCCGGTATTCGAGGAACGCGCTTCACGGTCGGACATAATGCCCTTCGACGTGCTGAGGATCGCCATGCCGAGGCCGTTACGGACGCGCGGGATCTCCTGCGCACCAACGTATTTACGAAGGCCGGGCGTGGACACGCGCTTCGTCTGTCGGATCACCGACTGACCGCCGTGCGCGTACTTGAGGATCACACGAAGCAGATGCTTCCCGTCTTCGTTCTCGACGGTGCGGTAATCCTGGATGAAGTGGCTCTCCTTCAAGATCCGTGCGATCTCGATCTTCATCTTTGACAACGGCATGTCGACGCGGCGGTGCTTGGACGCACACGCGTTGCGAATGCGCGTCAGCATGTCGGCAATAGGGTCGTTGAGGCTCATGCTCTCTGAGTTCTCCTAGGGTATCCGCCGGCCGCGCCGGGGACCTGTAGGAAGTGAATAGAAAAATCAGCGACAGGTGCAGCCTTTCAAGTTAGTGGGTTGAGGCTCAGCCACAACGCACCACCCGAACTCTGCACCGGCGACCGATCGGATCCGACTACCAGCTCGCCTTGCGCACCCCGGGAATCAGGCCGTTCAGGGCCATGTCTCGGAGGGCGATGCGGCTGAGGCCGAAGTGGCGGAGAAAGGCGCGCGGACGGCCGCTCATGTTGCAACGGTTGCGCACGCGGGTCGCCGATGAGTCGCGCGGCAGCTTATGCAGCGCGTTCACGGCCGCCAACTTCTCTTCGCCAGTGCTCTTCGGATTCTGGATGATGGCCTTCAGGGCAGCGCGCTTCGTGGCGTATCGGGCCACCAGTTCCTTGCGCTGCGCGTTGCGGGCCAGCTTACTCGTCTTTGCCATGTCGTTATGTCCGGATTAGGCGGCGGCCGCGGGGGCCGCCGGCTGCGCCACCTTAGGAATGACCGGCTTGTCGTCGCCGCGGAACGGCATGCCCAGCTGATGCAGAAGCGCCATTGCATGCGCATCCTTCTCCGCCGTCGTCACGAACGTGATGTCCATGCCGTGAATCTGCTCCACCATGTCGTAGTTGATCTCCGGGAAGATCATCTGCTCCTTGATGCCGATCGTGTAGTTGCCACGACCGTCGAACGACTTCGTGCCGAGGCCGCGGAAGTCGCGGATACGCGGGCAGGCCACCGACACGAACCGGTCGAGGAACTCCCACATCTTCGCACCACGGAGCGTCACCGACGCGCCGATTTCCTGCCCTTCGCGCAGCCCGAAGTTCGAGATCGACTTCTTGGCCTTGCGACGCACCGGCTTCTGCCCCGTGATCAGCGCCAACTCCTCGACCACCACGTCGAGCAGCTTCGGCTGCTTCACCGCTTCACCGACACCGCAATTCACGACAATCTTCGACAGCGTCGGAATCTGATGCCCGTTCGTGAAGTCGAACTGCGTGGCCAGGGCCGCGCGCACGACGTTCACGTAATGCGCCTGCAGACGCGGCGCCGCCACCGGCAGCCCCGCACCCGCATGCTCGCGCTTGGTGAAGTCGATCGCCTGACGCGGCTGTCCCGCCTTGCCCGCCTTGCCACCCTTCCCCTTCGCGGCCGCAGCGCCACCCTTGGCTCCGCCCTTCGCGGCGCCAGAGCCACCTGCCTTCCCACCTGCCTTCCCGCCAGCCTTTCCGCCGGCCTTTTCCTTGGTCGCCATTTGCTATGCTCCGGTCAGCGCGCGCGGGGGATAACTTCACCGCTCTTGACGCCGACGCGCTCCTTCGTACCGTCGGTGTCGATGCGCTTCTTCGTGCGCGTCGGCTTGCCGGTCTTCGAATCGAGCAACATCGCGTTCGACGCGTGGAAGGGCGCGGCCATCTCGATGATGCCGCTCGTCTCTTCCGCAGTACGCGCCTTGCGGTGCTTCTTCACGATGTTGATGCCTTCCACCTTGATGCGGCCCGTCTTGGGGTACACCTGAAGGACCTTCCCTTCCTTCCCCTTGTCGTCGCCGCGCATGATGCGGACGGTATCACCCTTCGTCACGTGAATGACCTCACGCGAGGCCTTCATCGCGTGGCGGCCAGCGCCGAGGCGCTGTCCACGGTCCGTCTTGTAGTACACGTTCTTACGCATCTCAGATCACCTCAGGCGCCAGCGACACAATCTTCATGTACCGCTTCTCGCGCAGTTCGCGCGCCACGGGGCCGAAGATACGAGTCGCCTTGGGCTCGCCGTTGTCGTTGATGATGACGACCGCGTTCTCATCGAACCGGATATAGCTGCCGTCCTTGCGACGCGTTTCCTTGACCGTGCGAACCACCACGGCCTTGGCCACGTCGGACTTCTTTACGGTGCCGTTCGGGAGCGCGTCCTTCACCGCCACGACGACCCGGTCACCCAGGCCCGCATAGCGACGGCGCGTGCCGCCCAGCACACGGATCACCAGGGCACGCTTGGCGCCACTGTTGTCCGCAACCTTCACGACCGATTCCTGCTGAATCATGGTTTAGTTCCCCTTAACGCGCGCGTTCGACGATCTCGACCACGCGCCACCGCTTGTCCTTCGACAAGGGCCGGGTCTCCATGATACGGACCAAGTCGCCAAGCTTCGCCGAGTTCTCCTCGTCGTGCGCTTTCAGCTTCCGTGTCCGCGTCACCATCTTGCCATACTGAGGGTGGGGCATCCGTCGGTCGATGCGCACCACCACCGTCTTGTCCATCTTATCGCTCACCACCAAGCCCGTACGCATCTTGCGCGCGGTCCGGTCAGAGGCGCCAGTCTGCGTGGCGCTCGCGTTATTCATCTCAGCCATCGATCGGATTCCGGTTAGCGGCCACGGGTCGCGAGCTGACGCTCGCGCTGCACCGTCTTGAGGCGCGCAATGTCCCTGCGGATGCTGCGCAACCGCAGCGGCTCTTCCAGCGCTTCGGTGCCGCTCCGGAACTTGAGGCGAAAACGCTCCTCCTCAAGTTCAGCGATACGGGCCACCAGCTCGTTCTCCGCGAGCGCGCGGATCTCTTCACTCTTCATTCGGTCACCGCCTCCTCTCGGGCAACAAACTTGGTCTTCACGCCAAGCTTCGCGGCGGCCAGGCCCATTGCCGTTTCGGCAAGTTCCCGCGTCACGCCTTCGATCTCGAACATCACTCGGCCCGGCTTCACCACCGCCACCCACATTTCGGGCGATCCCTTGCCCTTACCCATGCGCGTTTCGGCCGGCTTCTTCGTGATCGGCTTGTCCGGGAAAATCCGGATCCACACTTTACCGCCACGCTTGATGTGACGCGTCATCGCGACGCGGCACGCTTCGATCTGACGGCTCGTGACCCATGCCGGCTCCAGCGCCTGCAGACCATAGGTGCCGAACGACACCTCCGATCCACGGTGCGCGAGCCCAGTCATACGGCCCTTGAACATCTTGCGGAACTTGACCCGCTTCGGACTCAGCATCGCTTAGCTCCTCAGTTGCCGGTCGAGTAGGTCTTGCCGCGACGATCTTCCACGATCTCACCCTTGAAGATCCACACTTTGACACCAATGGCGCCGTACGTGGTCTTCGCCGTGCTCGTGGCGTAATCGATGTCGGCGCGCAGTGTATGAAGGGGCACCCGGCCTTCCATGTACCCTTCCGTTCGCGCGATTTCGGCACCGCCAAGACGGCCGCCGGCCTTCACCTTGATGCCCAGCGCGCCCATGCGCATCGCGCTCTGCACCGCGCGCTTCATCGCGCGACGGAACGAGATACGCTGAGCCAGCTGCGCCGCGATGTTGTCGGCCACCAGCTGCGCCTCAACTTCCGGGCGTTTGATCTCTTCGACGTTGATGCCGACTTCCTTGCCCGTGAGCTGTGCCAGCTCGTCGCGCAGCTTGTCGACTTCCGCACCCTTCTTGCCGATCACCACGCCAGGACGGCCGGTGTGCACCGTCACCACCACCTTGCCCGGCTTCCGTTCGATCGTCACGTCCGAAATGGCCGCGTTCTCGAGACGAGCCTTCAGGTACTTGCGGAGCAGCGCGTCTTCCTTCAGCAGCGCCGGCATCTCCTTCTTCGCGTACCACGTCGAGCGCCAGTTCTTCGTGACACCAAGGCGAAACCCGATCGGATTAGTCTTTTGTCCCATTAGCGCACCGCCTCCGCCACGATAATCTCGATGTGGCTCGTCCGCTTGGCGATTGGTGTCGCACGACCCATGGCCGCCGGCATCCAACGCTTCAGCTTCGGACCCTCGTTCACGATGGCCTTCGTGATCACCAGCGCGTCGACATCCAGCGACGTGTTGGCCGCACGGGCCGCCTGCTCTGCGTTCGCGACCGCGCTGGCCAGCGTCTTCTCGATCTGCTTGGCCGCGCCCTTCTTCGAGAACTTCAGAATCGCCAACGCGTCGTTGACACGCTGACCGCGGATCTGGTCGATCACCAGCCGCATCTTGTACGGAGACTGACGCGCCGTGCGCTGAATGGCGCGGGCCTCAGTTCCGGTCTTCAAAGCCTTGGCCATGGGTTACTTGCCTCCCTTGCCAGCGGGCTTCTTCGCGTCGGTCTTCTGTCCCGCGTGACCGCGGAACAGACGCGTCGGCGAGAATTCGCCGAGCTTATGGCCGACCATGTTCTCCGTCACGTACACCGGGATGAACTTGTTCCCGTTGTGCACCGCGAACGTGTGCCCGACAAATTCCGGCAGCACCGTGCTCGCGCGCGACCAGGTCTTGACGACCTTCTTCTCGTTACGGCCGTTCATGGCGCTCACCTTAGCTTCGAGGCGCTCAGCGACGAACGGACCCTTCTTAATGCTTCTGGACATATAGGTTCTCGATTCGCCTGGCGGTTACTGCGTCGCTCGGCCGCGCTTGCGGCCGCGCACGATGAGACGCGTTGAAGCCTTCTTCTTATTACGCGTCTTGACGCCCTCGGGCTTGCCCCACGGGCTGACCACGTTCCGGCCGCCGCGCGTGCGTCCACCGTGCGGGTGATCCACCGGGTTCATCACTTCACCACGAACCTTCGGACGCTTGCCCAGCCAGCGGCTCTTACCCGCCTTGCCGTGCGACTGCAACTCATGCTCCGAGTTGCCGACTTCGCCGATCGTCGCGGTGCAGTTGCCGTGCACCAGGCGCATTTCCGTGCTGCCCATCCGGAGCGTCACGTAGTCACCTTCCTTCGCCACCACCTGGGCGAAGGCGCCGGCCGAGCGCGCCATCTGGCCGCCCTTCGCGATCTTCAGTTCGATGTTGTGCACCTGCGTACCCAGCGGCACTTCCTTCAGGGGCATCGCGTTGCCGACGCGGAAATCGCTTCCCGGGCCAGAGACGATCGTGTCACCCTGCTTGAGGCCCTTCGGGTGCAGGATGTACCGCTTCTCGCCGTCCGTGTACTCGACCAGCGCAATACGCGCCGAACGATTGGGATCGTACTCGATCTCCTTCACAACCGCCGGCATGCCGTGCTTGTTGCGCTTGAAATCGATGATGCGGTACATGCGCTTGTGGCCACCACCAATACGGCGCATGGAGATGTGACCGTGATTATCGCGGCCACCCGACTTCTTGAGAGGCTCGACCAGCGACTTCTCGGGCGTCGAACGCGTGATCTCGGCGAAATCCGATACCGAGCGGAAGCGCGACCCCTTGCTGACCGGCTTGAACTGACGAATACCCATGCGAATCAGCCCTCGAAGATCGCGATGGTGTCGCCGTCACGCAGCTTCACAATCGCCTTCTTGGTATGTGGACGGCGGCCGATCGACTGGCCGACGCGACGCGACTTGCCACGCGCATTCGACGTCCAGACGCCAGTCACCTTCACGCCGAACAACTGCTCGACGGCCGCCTTGATGGAATACTTATTGGCGTCGGGCGCCACTTCAAACGTGTACTCGCCACGATCTTGATACGAAGCCGAGGTGCGCTCCGTAATGATCGGGCGCATGATGGTGCGATAAAGAGTCGCCATCGGTTACGCCTCCGCCGAGGTCTGGGTGAGTGCCGACGATTCGATCACGACGACATCCGACCACAGGATGTGATACGTGCTCACATCGCTGTACGGCATCACATGCGCGTGCGCGACGTTGCGACCGCTGAGGTACACGTTCGGCTTCACACCGTCCGTGAGAAGCAGCACCTTCTTCCCCGCGACGCCGAGCGACTCGAACAGGCTCAGCATCGTCTTGGTCTTGGGAGCGCTGAAGTTCAGCGCATCCACCAACATGACCGCGTTCTCACGGGCACGCGCGTTCAGCGCGCTCTTCCGCGCCAAGGCCCGCACCTGCTTCGGCACGATCTGCGTGTACTTACGCGGGATCGGACCAAACACGGTACCACCGCCCGGCCAGTTCGGAGCGCGGATCGAGCCCTGACGGGCACGACCGGTTCCCTTCTGCTTCCACGGCTTCTGGTTACCGCCCGTCACCTCACCGCGCGTCTTCGTCTTGGCCGTGCCCTGGCGACGATTGGCGAGAAACGCCTTCACCGCCTGGTGCATGACCGGCACGTTCACCGTGCCGTCGAACAAGCCTTCGGGCAGCTGGCGCGTACCGGCCTGCTTCCCCTTCGCCGAATACACAGGCGCCTGAAAGGTCTGAGTTTCAGTGGTCATGATCAGCTCTGCTTCCGCACGAAGACGATGCCGTTGGTCGGCCCCGCCACGCTGCCGCGCAGGTAAATGAGGTTGCGCTCAGCATCGATCTTCTCGATGCGAATGCCGATCGCCGTGTGACGGACGTTGCCGTACTGGCCCGGCATCTTCTTGCCCTTGATAACGCGCGACGGATCGGTACCCGCGCCGATCGAGCCTGGCTTGCGGTGCTTCGTGTTACCGTGCGTGTTCGGGCCGCCATGGAAGCCGTAGCGCTTTACAACGCCCTGGAAACCACGACCCTTCGAGGTGCCTTCGACCTTGACCTTTTCGCCAGGTGCGAAGATCCCAACCGTGATGATATCGCCCACCGTGTACGTCGGGGCCTCGGGATTCTTGCCCGGGGCGTCGTCGAGGCGGAAGCTCCGGAGGACGACTGGCGGGGCGGTGAGCCCGGCCTTCTTCGCATGTCCGACTTCTGCCTGCGTCGCGCGACGTCCGCGCGGCGTGCGCTCGCCCTTCTTATTCTCACGCGCGAGCTTCTGCTCGCCGTATCCGAGCTCCACCGCGGCAAACCCCGCCTTTTCCTGCGTCATCACTTTGACGACGGGATTCGGCGTGGCCTCCACCACGGTGCAGGGCACTTGCTGCCCCTGCTCGTTGAACAGCTGGGTCATCCCCAGCTTCTTGCCGATAATGCCGATCATGAAAAGTCTGCTCCGTACGAGTCGCGGGGGATCCGGAGATCCACACCGTTGGACTGAGGAGGGCAACGCCGTATGCGATGCCCTCTGTACTCACCCTACACCTGCAACCTGCGACTACTCGACCTTGATTTCGACGTCCACACCAGCCGGCAGATCAAGCTTCGTGAGCGCGTCCACCGTACCGGCACGCGAATCCAGAATGTCGATCACGCGCTTGTGCGTCTTCAGTTCGAACTGCTCGCGCGACTTCTTGTCCACGTGCGGCGAGCGAAGCACCGTCCAACGCTGCGTCTTCGTGGGAAGAGGAATCGGACCCGAGACCGACGCGCCCGTCTTTTCCGCGGTGCGAACGATATCAGCCGACGCCTGGTCGATCACGGCGTGGTCAAAAGCCTTGAGGCGAATACGAATGCGGCCAGCCATCTGAATTCCTGGTAGAGATCCATCCGGCGTGCAGTGACCGATTCATACGAATCGGCCACCGGACACCTGATGTTTCTGATTAGGCGAGGATCTTGGTGACGACGCCGGCGCCGACCGTCCGACCACCCTCGCGGATGGCGAAGCGGATCGACTCTTCCATCGCGATCGGGATAATGAGCTCGATCGTCATCTGGATGTTGTCGCCCGGCATCACCATCTCCATCCCTTCGGGAAGCTCGATGGTGCCCGTCACGTCCGTCGTACGGAAGTAGAACTGCGGACGGTAGCCCTTGAAGAACGGCGTGTGGCGGCCGCCCTCTTCCTTCTTGAGCACGTACACCTCGGCCAAGAACTTCGTGTGCGGCTTAATCGTGTTCGGCTTGGCCAACACCATGCCGCGTTCGATTTCGTTCTTGTCGATGCCGCGCAGGAGAAGACCGACGTTGTCACCGGCCTGTCCTTCGTCCAGCAGCTTGCGGAACATTTCGACGCCGGTCACGATCGTCTTGCGCTCGCTGTTGTAGCCGACGACCTGCACTTCTTCGCCGACCTTCACGATGCCGCGCTCGATACGTCCCGTCGCCACCGTACCACGACCCGTGATCGAGAACACGTCTTCGACCGGGAGGAGGAACGGCTTGTCGATTTCACGAACCGGCTGCGGGATGTAGCTGTCCAACGCCTCGAACAACTTCATGAACTCGGCCACCCACTTCGGGTCGCCGTTGATCGCGTTGATGGCCGAGCCACGAATCACCGGGGCGTCGTCACCAGGATAGTTGTACTTCGAGAGCAACTCGCGGACTTCGAGCTCGACGAGGTCGAGGAGCTCTTCGTCTTCAACGAGGTCGCACTTGTTGAGGAACACCATCACCGACGGCACGTTGACCTGGCGCGCCAGGAGAATGTGCTCGCGCGTCTGCGGCATCGGACCGTCAACGGCGGACACGACCAGGATCGCGCCGTCCATCTGCGCCGCACCCGTGATCATGTTCTTCACGTAGTCGGCGTGGCCCGGACAGTCGACGTGCGCGTAGTGACGGTTAGCCGTCTCGTACTCGACGTGCGACGTGGCGATCGTCATGATCTTCGTGGAGTCACGACGGCCCTGCGACTCAGACGCCTTGGCGACTTCGTCGTACGGGATGTACTTGGTGCCGTAGGTCTCCGCCGAGATCTTCGTGAGAGCAGCCGTCGTCGTCGTCTTGCCGTGGTCGACGTGGCCGATCGTTCCCACGTTCACGTGCGGCTTGGTCCGCTCGAACTTTGCCTTGCCCATGTTTCGGTTCTTGTAATTGGGTAGTGAATGAGTGGGTGAGGCTTACGCCTTCACCTTGCTGATGATCTCTTCGGCCTTCGACTTCGGTACTTCCTCGTAGAGCGCGAACTCCATCGAGTAGACCGCGCGTCCCTGCGACATGCTGCGCAGCTTGGTCGAGTAACCGAACATCTCGGAAAGCGGAACACTTGCCGAGATCACCTGCGCCTCGCCGCGCTGCGTCATGCCGCCAATCTTGCCGCGACGCGAGGACAGGTCACCGAGGACGTCGCCCATGTACGCTTCCGGGCACACGACCTCGACCTTCATCACCGGCTCCAGGAGACACGGATTCGCGAGACGCGCCGCTTCCTTGAACGCCATCGAGCCAGCGATTTTGAACGCCATTTCGGACGAGTCGACATCGTGGTACGAGCCGTACACCAGCTGCACCTTGATGTCCACCACCGGGTAGCCCGCGAGCACGCCCGTATCCAGCGCTTCCTTGATACCCGCTTCGGTCGGACCGATGAATTCACGAGGGATCACACCGCCAACGACCTTGTCTTCGAAGATGAAGCCCTGACCCGGCTCGCTCGGCTCCATGTTGATGACCACATGGCCGTACTGACCTTTGCCACCCGACTGGCGGATGAACTTGCCTTCGATCTTTTCGACGCGCTTCTTGATCGTTTCGCGATAGGCCACCTGCGGGCGACCCACGTTCGCGTCGACCTTGAACTCGCGCTGCATACGATCAACGATGATCTCGAGGTGCAACTCGCCCATGCCGGCGATGATCGTCTGACCCGTTTCCGGGTCGGAGCGCACACGGAACGTCGGATCTTCTTCGGCCAGCTTCTGCAGGGCGATCGCCAGTTTGTCCTGGTCCGCCTTCGTCTTCGGCTCGATCGCGACGTCGATGACGGGGGCCGGGAACTTCATCGCTTCCAGGATGATCGGCGCGTCTTCCGTGCACATCGTGTCGCCGGTGCGCGTATCCTTCAGGCCGATCGCCGCGGCGATGTCGCCACAACGCACTTCGGGGATTTCTTCACGCTTGTTGGCATGCATCTGCAACAGCCGGCCAACCCGCTCGCGCTTGTTCTTCGTGCTGTTGTAGACGTACGAGCCCGACGTGAGAACGCCCGAGTAGCAGCGGAAGAACGTCAGCTTCCCGACAAACGGGTCGGTGGCAATCTTGAAGGCGAGGCCAGCGAACGGCGCATCGTCGGTGACCGGGCACTCGACGAACGTCTCGTCCTGGTCCGGCAGATGCCCCTTGATCGCGGGCACGTCGAGCGGCGCCGGCAGGAAGTCGATGACGGCATCGAGCAGCGCCTGCACACCCTTGTTCTTGAACGAGGCGCCGCACAGAATCGGAATGAACTTGCCCGCGCACGTCGCAATACGAATCGCCTTGCGGATTTCGGCCACCGACAGCTCTTCGCCGGCCAGATACTTCTCCATCAACGCTTCGTCGTACTCCACAACCGTGTCGATGAGCTTGTGGCGCGCGGCTTCGACGGCGTCATGGTACTCGGCCGGGATGTCCGTAACCGTGAACGTCTTGCCGAGCGTCTGCTCGTCGAAGATGTACTGCTTCCGCTCGATGACGTCGAGGTGACCGGTGAACAGTTCGCCCGAACCCACGGGGAGCTGGAGCGGCTGCGCGCTCTTGGACAACCGGTCGTGAATCATCGCGACGCAACGCTCGAAATTCGCACCGACGCGATCCATCTTATTCGCGAAGATCATGCGCGGCACGGCATAGCCGTCGGCCTGACGCCACACCGTTTCCGTCTGCGGCTCGACGCCGGCGACGGAATCGAGCAGCGTGACCGCGCCGTCGAGCACGCGCAATGAGCGCTGCACTTCGACGGTGAAGTCTACGTGGCCCGGCGTGTCGATAATGTTGATGCGATACTCGGGGCCTTCGCCCGTGACGTCGCTCTGCCCATGGCGCTGCCAGAAACAGGTCGTCGCGGCCGACGTGATCGTGATGCCGCGCTCCTGTTCCTGCTCCATCCAGTCCATGGTGGCGGCGCCATCGTGGACTTCACCAATCTTGTGCGACTTCCCCGTGTAATAGAGGATGCGCTCAGTGGTCGTGGTCTTACCGGCATCGATGTGGGCCATGATGCCGATGTTGCGGTAGTGCTCGAGCGGGGTCGTACGCGGCATAGTTGTCGGCGGCGGCTCGCTTACGCGGCGCCAATCTTTGACGAAAAGTGGACCAGCAAAAAAACGGCTGGACCAGTCGCCTCGCCTTTGCGCGAGACCGGTATCCATCCGCTGCCGCCGGGTGCACTCGCCGCTGGTGCGCGAGTGGGGACCCAAGCGCGCCGGTTACAGAGAACAGCTGACTCCGTGACCGACGTTAAATTGGCTGCGTTGCTTGTCGGGAGCCTCGGATCGTCTCAGACGCCGAAGCCGGTACAGCGTGCGTGCCGTCCCGGGCGCAGTGTGTCGCGCCCTTCGCGTTACGCCCCCACCCCAAGAGGTGGCCCATAGGGCTCTCGGCCGCAGATCGCCGAGAATAGTGATGCGATGCTTCTGTCCGCCACGAGTGGCCATTGAGGCTTTTCGCGACAGATTCATAAGATGGTGCACTCAGGTGGGGATGTCAACCCGCCCGAGGCAGCGGAAATACTGCTGCGAGCGACACTTATCCGGCGCCTCGATGGAATCCGGGGCGGAACCGTGACGACGCCTTCCGACACCAAACGCTGCCATAAGCCGTGCCAAACGGCGAACTCTCTGACAAAGCGGCTGCCCTGATCGCCGCAACCGCTGTTCGGCGGCTCTGCCAGGCTCGGTGGCACTCGTAGTGTTGCATCAACGCAACAGGTTCATCGGCACTGCAGCCGCTCCGCCACAACAGTATCCGGGGCGAACTCGACCATTCAGCCCAGCGCCGATTCCAGGATCTTAGCGATATGCTGCCCAGCCCGCCCGTCCCCGAACGGGTTCGGCCCCGACACCATCCGCTGATACACCCCCGGATCGCACAGGATGCTCAACGCCTCCTTCACGATCAGATCCGGATCGGTGCCCACCAGAAGGCCGCGGTGTAGCGCTCGGCCGTGGTACCCTGAGCGCGAGCTGACGCCCCCACCAGACAAATAAGTGCGACCGCAAGCACCACTCTCGTTGTTTGCAGGCAACGATGCGAGGGCTCGGGAGATGCGAAGAAGAGCAACAATGGAACAGGGGACAGGAATTAACCGCGAACCCAATCCGACAAGTTGGATCGAGCGAACGCATATGGGTTCGCAGAGTGACAGAATGTTGAATGCATCACCATACCGGCGGTGTGACGTGCGGTGATAGACGTCGCAATCTCCAGAAAGGTCACCGCGCTCAGATACTTCATACACAATGCACAACATTTCATTGCGTGGTCAACGCTTCACTTAAATTTTATGGCGAGCTCATGCGTGTGGTCGCATCGAGCGCTTCGTGTGCGCTAGAGCGCGCGAACGGAGTGCACCTTCACCGTCGCATCCTCGGCATAAATTCCGATCCGCCCTTTTCGGTAGGGGCTCTTCTGATCGCGGAATCGAACGACTTCGCCGCCGTCAACAAAAACAGCGATCTCGTCGTTGACCTGAACGATGGTGACGTCGTAGCTCTGACCAATCGGGAAGGTCTGCTCCGAACCCGAGCCAAGGAATCGCTGACCGCCAGGATACGACGGATCGCGCTTGCCGAGTTCCCACCCGTTGGGTTTCGGAATGAAGTAGTAAAAGTGCTCGTCGTCAGTGTACTGCCAGATCACCCACCCAACTTCCCACGGGTTGGGCGTGCCGCTGCGCAGCTGTGCGGTCGTCTCGAGGCGGGTGTGCATGACGAGGCGGCTTCCGTACTGCGGACCGAGCACCATCGGCGCATGGGTCATGTAATCCTTCTGCGCGGCCTTGGGGCCCATCTCGAGCGAAACCCACCGTCCTTCGCCGCCCACGGCAACACAGCCGTATCCGTCGAAGCGCACGGTCCACGATCCGAAGTCTTCGCCTTCCGTCAGGCACTCCGCGCGGGCCGTCGGGAAGTCGATTCGCGGGAGGCGATTGGCGTAGCGGAGTACCGCCAGCGGGGTCGCCGCGCCGTTCTGCACGGACCGCCGGGATACCATCGCCTCGAGGGAGACCGGATTGCCGCGATTCAGATCTAGCGCCGTGGTCGGGTTCGCCAAGCGGCAGGATGCGAGCAACAGTATTGCGCCCAATAGGGCCAGGCGTTTGGGGTACGACAGCGCACGATCTACCACGGCTACTCCGCGATCGGGTTCGTTCGGTAGCTTGGCCGGCTGACGTGGTGGACCACGTGTAAGCCCCGGAGCTTTGCGTCCCCGACTTCCGTCGGGTTTGCCGTTTCGCGACCTCAGCAGCAAGGCAGCGCACTTCATCACAATGACGCGCCCGCGACCAGCACGCAACACATTGTGCCGTCCGCAAAACATCGCGGCCGAATCTGTGACGACATCAGCACTGAAACGACAACTGCCTCGGGATATCCCGAGGCAGTTGAAATACTTGTGCCGGCTGTGTGACCCGACGTTAGTCCCACGGCGCTCCGCCGAACGCTACCAGCGATAGTGCGCGAACGCCTTATTGGCTTCGGCCATGCGGTGCGTGTCTTCCTTCTTCTTGATCGCATTGCCTTCGCCACGGCTCGCCGCGAGCACTTCGGCGGCCAGCTTCTCGGCCATCGACTTCTCGTTGCGGTCGCGCGAATACCCGATGAGCCAACGCATGGCGAGGGCGGACCGGCGATCCTGACGGACCTCGACCGGCACCTGGTACGTGGCACCACCGACGCGGCGGCTTTTGACTTCGACGACGGGCTTGAGGTTGTTCAAGGCCTGCTTGAACACGCCTACACCCGGCTGGCTGGTCTTGGCTTCCACGATGTCCATCGCGCCGTAGAAGATGCCTTCGGCGGTGGACTTCTTGCCCTGAATCATCAGGTTGTTGATGAACTTCGAGACGGTCTGGCTGTCGTAGCGAGCGTCAGGAAGGATGGTGCGCTTTACGGCGCTTTTGCGGCGACTCACTTCTTCTTACCTCCCTTGGCGGCTGCAGCAGCCGCGGCGCCCTTCTTGGGACGCTTGGTGCCGTACTTCGAACGGCTCTGGTTACGGCCGTTGACGCCCGATGCGTCAAGCGTGCCGCGCACGATGTGGTAACGCACGCCGGGAAGGTCCTTCACACGACCACCACGCACGAGCACGATCGAGTGCTCCTGCAGGTTGTGTCCTTCGCCGGGAATGTAGGCCGTCACCTCGAGCTGGTTCGTGAGACGAACACGCGCAACTTTGCGCAGCGCCGAGTTGGGCTTCTTGGGCGTCGTGGTATAGACGCGAGTGCACACACCACGCTTAAACGGATTGCTCTTGAGCGCGGGCGCCTTGGACTTCTCCACCACGTCCTTACGGGCGCGGCGGACCAGCTGATTGATCGTAGGCATTCTAGGATGGTTGCCCGGACGGCCTAGCCGGCCGGGTGTTCGAACTCCGACATCTACGTGGATCGCCGCGGCCAGAGATCCTGGAGGCCACGGCGGCACGGAACAGAACCCTAAGCTTAGTCCGGATCGGCGGGTGGGTCAACGGGGTACCGCAAGCCGGGTGGCCTACTTGGCGGCGACGTTGGCTTTCACGAGGTCGGCGATCTTCTTTTCGAGGGCGCCCATCGATGAGCAGCGCACATCGCTGCCGGCTGCCGTGGTGGCGCTCCTCCCCGTGCCCTCGAGGGTGGTCTGGACAACGCTGCCCCCGGCGTCGCTCGGGATGATGCGCGACGTGACCGTCAGCAGCAGCTGGTAGGTCTCCGCGTTCGGCATCCCGGAGTCTCCGCCGCAGTCGAGCGCGCGCATCGTCGGCACATCGCCGATCCGTCGACGGACGCGATACGCGTTGTTCCCGATCGTCCGCGACTGCTGGTTCAACTCGGTCACGGGAATGCTCAGGGTGGTGTAGGCCATCTGCAAGGCGACCCACGCTTTCTCGACCGGCGCGTTGATCAGGGCGCTGTTCACCTCGGTCGTCGACACCATGTTGATCCCCCGGGCGGCCCCCTGCGCGTTCTGCAGGACCGCGGTCTGCACGCGGCTGCCACCGAAATCTTCGCTGCTGCTGGCGGACGTGCTGGCGCAACCGGATACGCCGAGGAGCAGGGCGGCGGCGGACAGCGCCACCGGCAGATCGCGACGGACGCGACGACGAATCGCGCGCGCCTCTTCCGACGTAGACATTGGAGACTCCGCGGCATCGCTGCCGGCTCGTTCAGGTGTCGTAACAGTAGGATCGGGACAACGTACCTGAGCAGAGCACGGTGCGCCAACGAGGTCCGGCGCCACTCGGGGGACGGACTCGCGTCTGGCTTCTGGTTTCTCATTACTCAGTACTCAGTGGTCTGAGTTCTGGCGTCAGACTGGGTATAGTGGTCAGAGTTCAGCAGCGACAGTCCTCAGTACTGAGCGGGTTTGGTGGTGCGTGGGAATGGTATTGCGGGCGCACGAATAGTCACGCACCTGACGGCGGGTGTCGTATGCTGGCCCAATGCCGAACAACCCGAAGAACCTCATGGTGCTAGCGCGGGCGCGCGCCTTTGCGGTCGAATTGCATCGCGCGGTGGACCGGCGAGAGCGGCTTCTTGGGCGAGCGTCGCCTGGCCTGCGCAATCAGATGCTGCGCGCATCGATGTCGATTCCGCTCAACATTGCTGAGGGAGCGGGGAAAGATACGCGCGCCGAGTTCGCGCAATTTGTCGGACACGCCATCGGCTCCGCCAATGAGGTCGAGCAACAGATGCTCCTCGCGCAGGCGCTGACCCTGTTCGACGGCGAAATCGACCCACTCCTCGACGAGTGCCGTGAAATCCGCATGATGCTATACGGATTGCGCAAACGCCTGCAGAGTATCGACTAGGAAACCCGCTCGACACTGTGGACTGTCGTTGCTGAATTCCGACCACTATACCCAGTCTGCCGCCAGAACTCAGACCACTGAGTACTGGGTTTTGGGTTTTGAGTTTTGGGTTGCGCGTTGCGCATGCCCAGACGCGAAAAGGGCGACCCTTGCGGGCCGCCCTTTTCTGTCAGTCGTCAGCAACTACTCCAGATCCGGCATCGTAAACGCGCTCGGCTCGAATACCGGCAGCAACGCTTCGAAGTTCGGCTCCAGTGCGACCGGAAGCGGTTCCGGCTCGGGGAGTGCATCCGATTCGACATCCACTTCCTGGTACCGGTACATACCCGTACCGGCCGGGATGAGGTGACCGATGATGATGTTCTCCTTGAGGCCGAGCAAGTCGTCGCGCGAGCCACGAATGGCCGCATCGGTGAGGACGCGCGTGGTTTCCTGGAAGGAAGCCGCCGACACGAACGACTGCGTGGTGAGCGAGGCCTTGGTGATGCCGAGCAGGAGCGGTTCCGCCGTGGCCGGACGGATCTTCGCCTTCTTGGCCGCATCGTTGCCCAAGCGGAACGCGGCGCGATCGACATGCTCGCCTTCGAGCATCTCGGTATCGCCGGACTCCACAATGCGCACCTTCTGCAACAT